>JBBDND010000202.1:0-3024 GCA_040877865.1 Bacteriovoracaceae bacterium
TAAAGCGTCCCAATTCCATCCATATGGTTTTTAGATCGTATTTCTTTTTTAACTTAACCAAGATGTCGTGAACGTCTAGAAAATTGATGGCCTCTTCGTTTTCTTTATAAGGAACGCCCAGGCCGCCTCCTACATCCATGATGTCCAGTGGGATATTTAAATCCTTGGCTAGCTCTACAATAGTTTGCAGAGACTTGTCCCAAATATCCTCAAGCTTTTTTGGATCCAGAATGTTTCCCCATTGGAAGATGTGGAAACCTTTAAAGTTTATGTTTTCAAAAGCGCTTAAATCGAATTTTTTCCAGTCTTTGGGACCAAGGCCAAATGGAGTGACGGCGTCTCCGCCAAGAACGCTTTTGCCCGAGTCCCAGTCAAGTTGGACTCTAATCAGAGCGTTTACCTTGCGATTCATTTTTGCGGCGGTCTCGTTAAGCCACAACGCTTGGTTGTAAGACTCAAGGACTATGGTTTCCACTTCGTTTTTTAAAAGATGTTTTAAATAGCTTTTTGATTTTCCAGGACCTGTGGCTATAACATGCTCGCCTTTAATTCCCGCGTTCAACACTTGGTGAAGTTCTCCCGAGCTTGCCACATCTATGCCAAAGCCAAGATTTCTGAGCACTTTTAAGATGGCCGACATTGGGTTTGCCTTGCACGCGTACCAAAGTTTGATGTCTGGATCCAGAGCCCGCGCCATCTCGCCAAGGTGATTTTTTAAAAGATCCAAATCATAAAAATAAAAGGAGGCGTCAAAGCGTTCGATGACTGTTTTGATATGTTCTTTTTTTTGCGCGTCCACAACGTTTCCCTGTTTAAAGGCTTATCTTAAAAATTCTTCAAGTTCCAAGGAAGCCTGAGTCTTTTCATCTTTGTATTTAATGATAATGGCGCAATTGAGAGCAAGTCCTTGCCCAGCCGCCCAGGACAATTTCTTGTTGATAGGCCTTGAGCCGGCGACAACCACCGCGTTCTCTGGAATAATCTTGTCAGTGATCATTTTTTCATTCACGCAATCATAAATCGGAACGCCTTTGGAAAGCGCCACATTGGGAGCGATCACCGCTCCTTTGCTCACTTGCACTCCTTCAACAATGACCGCTCCGGCTCCAATAAAAGCGTTGTCTTCAATCACCACGGGGGCAAGGCCTATGGGCTCAAGCACCCCTCCAATTTGAACTCCGGCGGAAAGATGCACATTTTTGCCAATTTGGGCGCAAGAGCCGACCAGCGCGTGGGAATCGATCATGGTTCCCTCGTCCACGTAGGCGCCCACATTAACATAGGCGGGGGGCATAAGAATAACGCCCTTGGAGACGTATGAGCCGCGTCTAATGGAAGTCCCGCCTGGCACCATGCGAATGCCGTCTTCAGGCCTTAAAGATCTTGGAGCCAAATTGTGTTTGTCAACAAAGCCGTGATAATGGCAGTCCGAAAACTCCTTTAGCTCTCCGGCTTTAAAGGCTTCCAAAATGGCTTCTTTAACTTCAGTGTTGGCCATCCATTTGCCGTCAATTTTATTGGCGGAGCGGACTTCGCCTTTTTCCAAAAGATTTAGAACTTCTTCCCAATTGCTCATATTTGCCTTCCCTTATGCTGGTCTTTTATTTTATTGCTGAGATTTGAACCACTCGTTTACGTTTTTATTGGCCTCCATCACCACACTGTCGTCGGTCAGATCCTTCTCGCTCAATGGCGGCATGACGGAATCAAATTTTATTCTATTTTCTTTGCAAAGCAGCCGCTTGGCGGGGATGGGGTTGCTGGCGCAAAACAACGCGCTTCCGGCCGCGGACCAAAGCTCTTTTGCGTCAAAAGTTTTATCCAGGCACTTCCTTACGTAGAGATTGGTTTGCTTTGGCCAAGTGTTGCTCGCCACACTCACCAGCCCGCAAGATCCTGCGCTCGCAAAATCTGGAAAAAGTCCGTCGTCTCCGCAATAAACTGGAGCGTTGCCGCAAGCCTGCAGATAGCCTGTAAACTTTTGAACGCTGCCGCTGGCCTCTTTGATTCCCCAAAAGTTCTTATGATCTTTTAGCGCTTTTACAGCGTCGAGCTCCAGCTCTTTGCCGGTTCTTCCGGGAACGTTGTAAAGCATAACCGGTTTTGAGACTTCATTCATGAGCGTTTCAAACCATTCCGTTTGTCCAACAGGGCCGGGTTTGGCGTAAATAGGAGTGACAAAAAGATAGGCGTCGACATTTTGGGTCTCTAGCCACTGGACCCAGGCCTTTTGATCCCTTAGCATGTGTCCTCCGACTCCCGCCATAATGGGAACTTTGGGGCTTAGGCTTTTAACGAAGCTAATGATTTCTTTGCGGGTTTCAAGGTCGATATTGAGGGCCTCGCCGGTGCTGCCAAGAATAAGCAGACCGTTTTTGGCCTGTTCTTGTTCACTCACTATGTTTTTTAGGGAGTCGTAATCCACGCTTAAGTCTTCGTTAAAGGGAGTGATTAAAGCTGTCCAAAGGGAATAGTCTTTTACGTTCATAAAGAGCCTCTCAAATATTTAAAGTTTTTTTTACCACTTGATTAAAGTCTAAAAGACCGTAATCAAGGTCGTTTTGCTCATGCAATATTTTAGCCGCCCAAAGCGCGCCTCTGGCGAAGATGCTTCGATCTTTGGCCTCGTGAACCAAAGTTATCGCCTCGTCACGGCAGTCAAACTTTAAATGGTGATATCCCACCACGTCGCCTTTTCTATCGGCGCTAATTTGGGCCGGGCGATCTAGCCATTCTTTCCAAGAAAGAGCGGTTCCGCTGGGAGAGTCTTTTTTATGGACATGGTGGATGTCGTGAATGGTGAAAGATCCGTCCTCAAAAAGCTCGGACAAATACGACATCTTTTTTATCATTTCTCTTACGACATTCATTCCCAAAGAAAAATTGTGGGCGCGGATCCATGATAGCTTGTTGTCCTTTAAACGCTGGTCGAAATTTTGTGGCCAATCAAATCCGGTTGAGCCAGTCACCACAGGCTTTTTGGTCTGGATTAAAAGATTCATGTACTCCAGAAAAGCTCCTCCA
>JBBDND010000203.1:0-3017 GCA_040877865.1 Bacteriovoracaceae bacterium
TGTGAATGCGATTTCGAAAATGCCGGGGAAGAGATTTCTTTTTACGACTTGAAAAACAATCTTTCAACAAATTATAAAATTCAAGAAAAACAGGTTGAGCTCGATGTCGTTTCAAAAGGACGCTTCGAACATTTTATGCTCAAAGAAATTCACGAGCAGCCGGTCTTGATTAAAAAATTGACCGAGCACTATTTGAAAGGCGAAGGCAGAAAAACGCTTGATTCAATTAACAAGCCTTTTCCTTTTGTTCATATCGCCGCTTGCGGAACCGCTTTGCACGCTGGAATGGTTTTAAAAAACTATTTTGAAAAGATTAACTCAACAAGAGTCGTCTGTGATTTCGCCAGCGAGTTTCGCTATAAAAACCCCGTTTTGGATCCCAAGGAGTTGGGGCTGTTTATCAGCCAGTCGGGAGAAACGGCCGACACTTTGGCCTGTCAGCAGCTTTGTAAAAAAAACGGGCTTAAAACGTATTCCATCGTTAATGTTGAAGGATCCACCCTTTATCGCGACAGCGACGCCAATTTGTTGATCAAAGCGGGCGTGGAAATTGGCGTGGCCAGCACCAAAGCCTTCACTCAACAAGCGCTTACCGGCCTGCTTTTATCAATGTCCTTTGCCGGAAAATTGGATGACCAGTCCCTGGAAAAGGAATTCAATCTTTTAGCCGAGCGCATTGACGAAGTTTTGCTAAGAACAGAAGAAATTAAAAAAGTCGCCCAAGAAATTTATCAATTCAACGGCTTTATTTTTACCGGCCGTGGAGATCAATTTCCCATAGCTTTGGAAGGAGCTCTTAAGTTAAAAGAGATCGCCTATGTGCACGCCGAAGGCTACGCCGCAGGGGAATTAAAACACGGGCCCATTTCGTTAATAGATGAAAAAATGGTCAATATCGCTTTAATCACGCCGGATCTGTATGAAAAAACCTTTTCCAACGCCCAAGAAGTCAAAGCGCGAAGAGGAGTCATGGTCGTTGTTGGCGAGGAAAACAACTCCGAATTAGAGGAACTTTCAGATTATTACTTGGGACTGAATCTTTCCGGACTGTCCTTTACCCAACCTATATTAACCAACGTGGTTTTGCAGTTATTAAGCTATTATGTCGCCAAATTGAAAGGCACCGACATAGACAAGCCAAGGAATCTGGCAAAATCGGTTACGGTGGAGTAATGAATTTAGACCATCTCAATGAAGCTCAAAGGAACGCGGTCTTGCAGACGGAAGGCCCCGTTATGGTGTTGGCGGGAGCGGGGTCCGGAAAGACAAGAACGTTGGTAAGTCGAATTCAATATTTGTTGAATGAAAAAGGAATCAGTCCTTTTCAAATGTTGGCCGTCACTTTTTCAAACAAAGCCGCCAAGGAGATGCGCGAGAGAATCGCGACAGACTCAAAATACGACTTGGGAGCTCTTCAGATAACGACGTTTCACGCTTTTTGCTCAAAAGTTCTTAGGCTTGAGGCTCAATATTTGGGATTGAGCCGAAATTTTAGCATCTACGACAGCTCTGAACAGAAAAGCGTTATAAAAAGTCTTTTGGGAAAAAGAGGGATTTCTCAAAAGGAAATCCATCCCAGCGAAATTCAATACTTTATTGAAGACGCCAAGAACAGCGGTCATTATATTGGCGCCAAAAAAGATCCTTTGTTGGACGAGGTCGACAAGGAAGATCTCTTTTATGATTTTTTTGTCGATTACGAGGCTGAGTTGCACAAGTCAAACGCCGTTGATTTTGGAGGCCTGATAACAGGCGTTCTAAATCTGTTTGACAACTTTCCGGAAGTCCTCGAGAGATACCAAAAGAGGTTTAAATACCTTTTGGTTGACGAATATCAAGACACAAACCGGGCTCAGTTTAAATTGATAAAAATGTTGTCTGAAAAATCCCGCAACATCTGCGTGGTGGGGGACGAAGATCAATCCATTTATTCGTGGAGAGGCGCTGACATTCGAAACATCTTGGATTTTGAATCCTTGTTTGGAGACGCCCAGCTTATCAAGTTGGAACAAAACTATCGCTCGTCAAAGAATATTATTGAGGCCGCCACCCACGTCATTTCCCGTAACGAACAAAGGAAGGGAAAAGAAATGTGGACGGACAACGAGAGAGGGGAGTCCATTCAAATAGTAGAATGCCCAGACGACAAAGCCGAAGCGAGTTTTATTGGAAAAGAAACTCAAAATCTAATTGATTCCGGAGTCGACCCCGCGGACATCGCCATCTTTTATCGCACTAACGCCCAATCCAGGGTCGTTGAAGACGCTTTGCGGAGCCTTAAAATTGCTTATCGCGTGGTCGCCGGCATTAAATTCTATGAAAGAAAAGAAATTAAAGACATGCTGGCGTACCTTCGTTTGGTGGTAAATGAAAAAGACTCCCTGGCCTTAAGCCGGGTTATTAACACTCCGGCCAGAGGAATTGGCGTTAGAACCCTAAGGAAAATTGAAGATGAAGCGGTAAAGAAGAATTTAAGCCTCTGGGAGCTTGTAGAAGGTCTTGAGAATGATGGTGAAGAATACAAGCATTTGAAGCTCACGGCCAAGGTGAACAGCTCGTTAAGCGGCTTTGTCACATTAGTGCAAGAAGCCAAACTACACGAAAAAGAAAAAAGACTTCCCTCTCGTTTGTATGAAAAAGTGTTGCATGAATCGGGGTATTACGAGTCTTTATCCGCCGAAAAATCCTACGAAGCTCAGGCCAGATTGGAAAATTTGGAAGAGTTGGTTTCCGCCATCAAACAATACGAAGCCGAAAACGAAGAGCCAAGCATGTTGGGCTTTTTAGAAACCATTACCTTGGACAGTTCTGTGGACGCGACTGATGATCCCGCTCGAGAAGTTTCCATGATGACAATCCACGGATCAAAGGGGCTCGAATACCCCTACGTTTTTGTGTCTGGAGCGGAAGAGTCGCTTTTTCCCTCTTTTCAAAGCATCGAAGCCGGGGAAGAGGCCATAGAAGAAGAAAGACGCCTTTTTTACGTGGCCATGACCAGGGCAATGAAAAAGCTGCAC
>JBBDND010000204.1:0-2977 GCA_040877865.1 Bacteriovoracaceae bacterium
AATTCAAACCTTTACGCTGTAAAAATTAAAGACGGCCGGAAGCCACTTTACTAACAAATGGCCTACTTTTCTTAAAAAAATCAGCTATTTAACAAAAGTCGGCGGTTATACAATACATTCTGGTTTCAATGAAAGGGTTGTCTAAAAATTTTACAATCCAATTGTTAAAGTGGTCACGGCGCGTTATAAATAAAGGGTAAAGTTAATTAAATTAGGAATTTAACCCAAGGATCTTTATGTTTGATTTAGGAAGTTATGTAGTTTGTCCCGGACATGGTGTGGGCCAGGTTACAAACGTCGAAACAAAACAGTTGGGCGACGCTGAAAAATCTTTTTATATCATTAAGATTATCTCTAACGGCATGACCATCATGGTGCCGACGGATAATCAAGAAGGCGTGCGAGAATTAATAAAGACTTCTGAAGTCAAAGAAGTGTTCAGCTTATTGGCCGATCACGACGTAAGAGTGGACAATTCCACCTGGAACCGCAGACATCGCGAATACTTGGCCAAGGTCAAGACGGGCTCACTATTGGAAATTGCCGACGTGTTGCGCTCTCTTTTCTTGTTAAAAACCTCTAAAAAGCTCTCTTTTGGTGAAAGAAAAATGATGGATCAATGCAAAGATTTGATCATTAAAGAAATAGCCATCACCACTGGCGATCCTGAAAAGGAAATTTCCACCAAGATTGACTCTTGTTTTGACGAATAATTTTAGAATTACCATCTAAAACATATCCCAGCTTAAAGGCCCGCTTGTCGGGCCTTTTTTTGTCCCTTTCATCCAATATATTTCAAACTTGAAGCGGAAATAATGCTCTCGGCATTTTCAAAAGCGGCCTCTTTGGGTATATACCTATAATCGCGTCATTCGTGATTAAGGAGATTCTATGTCTATTCGTGTAAGATTTGCGCCAAGTCCCACCGGTTATCTTCATATTGGCGGAGCGAGAACCGCTCTGTACAACTACTTGTTTGCCAAGGCCAATAACGGAAAGTTTATTGTCAGGGTTGAAGACACGGATTTGGAAAGAAGCTCTAAAGAATTTGAACAGAAGCAATTAGACGACTTAAAGTGGCTTGGAATTGATTATGACATAGGGCCCGGCAAAGAAGACGAATTTGGCCCTTACCGCCAATCGGAACGTTTGGAAATTTATAAAAAAGAGGCCAAAAGATTGCTGGAAGAGGGCAAGGCTTTTTATGACTTCTGTTCCGAAGCCGAGCTGGAGCAAATGAGGGAAAAGTCCCAAAGCGAAGGAACTCCCGCTTACACTGGCAAATGGAGAGAAGAAAAACATTGGGACGAGGCCAAGAAAAGAGTTGAGTCCGGAGAAAAAGCGCCCATTCGATTCTTGGTTCCGGACAGGGATTATTCTTTTGAAGACAAAGTGCGAGGAACGGTCAAGTTTCCCAAGGGCATGGTGGGAGACTTTGTTATCTTGCGCTCAAACGAGGCTCCTGTTTATAATTTTTGCAATGTGGTCGACGATCATTTGCATCAAATCACCCACGTCATTCGCGGGGAAGACCACGTTAACAATACATTGCGACAATTAATGATTTATGAGGCGTTAGGGGCGCAACCTCCCGTGTTCGCCCATGTTTCCTTGTTGATTGGAGAAGATCGTCAGAAGCTTTCCAAAAGGCATGGGGCCACTTCTGTCACGCTATACAGGGAAGAAAGCTATTTGCCCGAGGCGCTGGCAAATTATCTGTGCCTGCTTGGATGGTCTCATCCCGAGGAAAAAGACATCTTTGGGCTGGAAGAGCTGTATTCGCTGTTTAACCTTGAGCGATTTTCCAAATCTCACGCCATCTACGACATGGAAAAACTAAAGTGGATGAACGGACAACATTTGCGCCAGAAAAGCGACGAGCAGCTTGCCAAGGAACTTGAAGGCAATATTTCCCACGGTCATTTTTACCACAAGCAATCCTCGGCTTGGAAAAACTCTTGTGTCGCTTTGTTAAAGGAAAAAATTCACCTTTATTCCGAGTTTGAAAAGTTGATGGATGAATTTATTCTCTCAGAGAAGGTGGAGATCGCTCAGGAGGCAAAGGAAGTGTTGGAATGGGAAACCACTCCTCAGATTAAAGTTCATATAGAAGAGCGCTTAAAAAATATAAAGGAGCCCTTTGTCGACCAAGAAGAGTTCGCTTCATGGATGGACTTTTGCAAAAAGGATTTAAAAATTAAAGGCAAGGCGCTCTTTATGGGATTTAGGGTGGTTCTTACCGGACAAAATCACGGACCGGATTTAAAAGTTTTAATCCCTTTGACCCCGACACAGATTTTAAAGAAAAGATTGGAAAAATTATAAGGATCGACATGAGTGAAATTGAAAAAGGCGTTCCAACCGACCAAAAGGAACATCGAAACTTTATTGAAAATATCATCGCGCAAGATTTAAAAAGCGGCAAGCATGACGGGAGAGTGGTTACTCGCTTTCCTCCCGAGCCTAACGGTTACTTGCATATTGGCCACGCCAAATCCATATGTTTAAATTTTGGGCTTGCCCGGGACAACGTCAAAGGACAGTGCCATTTGCGCTTTGACGACACCAATCCGTTAAAAGAGAGCAATGAGTATGTTGAGGCCATCAAAAAAGACATTCATTGGCTGGGATTTGATTGGGGAGAAAACCTTCATTTTTCTTCCAACTATTTTGAAAAATTATACGGATTCGCCTTGGAGCTGGTTAATAAAGGCCTGGCCTATGTGGACGGCCAGACGGGAGACGAGATCGCCGCCAATAGAGGCTCCTTTGAAGAGCCGGGCAAAAATTCTCCTTTTAGGGACAGAAGCGTCCAAGAGAATCTAAAACTTTTGGAAGAAATGAAAGAAGGCAAGCATCCCGACGGATCCCACGTCTTGCGCGCTAAGATTGACATGGCCCACGGGAATATGTGCATGCGCGATCCCATTCTTTACAGAATTCGCCATGTGGAGCACCACCGCACCGGAGATAATTG
>JBBDND010000205.1:0-2976 GCA_040877865.1 Bacteriovoracaceae bacterium
TGGAAAACATCGTTTAAAGTTTTTTTGGACGGCCTTTGCACTGCTTATTTTCGCCTCTTACTTGGCCAATTACAAGATTGGTTAAATCCAATTGTAAAATAGGCTAATAAGATCGATTAAGGGTAGTTCTTGGTCAAAATTTGCCATCACGAAGGAATATTTTTACTATAGAAGCATGATACGTCTTATTATAAATTTGTACATCATTGTTCTTATTGTCGATATGGTCCTAAGCTATTTCCCGCAGTTGAGAAATAACGAAATTGTAAGACAAATTAGGAAAGCCGCGGATTTTACCGAAAAACCGGTGCGAAATCTCTTGCCGCCGGATTTGCCTTTTGATTTTAGTCCCTTGATTGTGATTCTATTGTTAAATCTGCTGATGACTCTCTGGTAGCGCTTTGGGTGATGCGGTATGAACAAGGATGTTTATGTTTTCTGACGATATTGAACAGCTGGTAAGCGAAACTTTTCAAGAGGCTCAATTCTATAAACCTGGAGAACAAGGTTTTTTCTTTGACGAAGAAACCGAAAAGCCGGATGAAATTAACTTTAGCCAAGACTCGTTTGACCGGGATTTTAGGCCGCCCGATGTTCCCGGGGTTCTCTATTATTTGCAAAAAAACTCTTCAACCTTTGTTTTAAGGATATTGCCGGCGCGGGATCTTCGATTGGAATGGGAAAAGGTCGTTGCCGCTCCTGAGAATTACCCCAGTCTAAGGCTGTTGTCCGCCGCCGACGCGGATGAGAGGACGCTCCAACAGAAATTGGACTTTTTTGAATGCGACAGCCTTCAGCTGGCAAAAGAGCTCAAAGAGAATCTGGCCAACAAGCGCTTTCCATTGCATGAGGAGAGAGTGATTAACGTCGGGGATCCTGGCGACAATTGGTGGATAAAACCTGGAAACGGGGATTTCACCGTCTATTTTAAGCTTTCAAGAACGGAATCCATGAACGAGTTGGTGAAGGCCGGTCCTTTAGCCGATATCGACCATTCCTTGGCCATTTTTAGCAAACTCTACGGATATTTTTCCCTGCTTTTTCCAATTAAAGATTTTTCCAGCGGCCATGGGCAGTTTTCTCTGGGCTGTGAAGATCCGCAAGACGACTTGTTTAAGGAGTTGATGGACATCTTTTTAAAAGGAGAGTTTGGAAACCGCCTCTGGGAGAGGTTGCGCCAATTGGAGCAAGAGGCGCAAGAGCCCAAGTATTTGGACTCTTTAAGAAGGGCCAATTATTTTTTGATGTCAATCGCCGCTTCCAGGAGCTTTTGGAGAAAAATCCAAGACCAACTGGAGTTTTAAGAAACTTCCCGTCCCATGACAAAACCGGCGACCATAAGCTGGGCAAGATGGCCGATTTCTTCGTCGTCTTCTATTCCATAAAAATCTTCGATATGTTGGCAGATAAGCTCGACTGAATCGTCATTTAAATGTTTTTCCACCAATTTCATCATATCTTCGGACTCAAGCTCTTCCAGTCTGGCCAGGTAGGTTTCTAATTTGGTTTTGTCTACTTGCATTATAAAATTTTCCTTTTATTTTTAAATACCTGAAGATATGGGCCTAGTCCAGTCTAAATAATTGTTGTTTTTGTTTAAGATTTCTTTAAGTTTATGACCAGCTGTGATAAAAGAGCCTTCAACTTACGAAGGAAAAATAAATGTTATTTAACGAACTAAATCTAAAAGAGTCCTCGCTGAAGGCAATCGAAGCTCTTGGCTTTGAAGCTCCCACTGAAATTCAAGAAAAATCCATACCTATATTGCTTGAAAACGACATTGATTTTATCGGACAGGCGCAAACGGGAACCGGAAAAACGGCCGCTTTCGCCTTGCCTTTATTCGAGAAATTGGATCTTAAATCCAAAGATATTCAATCGCTGATTTTAGCCCCGACCAGAGAGTTGGCCAATCAAATCTGTGAAGAATTTAAAAAGCTTTCCCGCTTTGAAACGGTAAGAACTTTGGCCGTTTACGGCGGGCAGCCGGTAAGTTCTCAATTGAGAGAGCTAAGACAAAGCAAACCGCAAGTTATTGTGGGAACGCCTGGCAGAGTTTTGGATTTTATCAAAAGAGGCGCCTTAAAACTTGAAACCTGCAAATACGTCGTCTTGGACGAAGCGGACGAAATGTTGGACATGGGATTTTTTGACGATGTGAACACCATTCTTGCCGCCGCAGGAGAAAGCGCGAACAAGAAAATTTGGATGTTTTCAGCCACCATGCCAAAGCCCATTTTGAACTTGGTTAACAAGCACTTTTGCGATCCGGAGCTGGTTAAAGTCACCAAAAAAATCCTTACCGCGGATTCTGTGAAACAAGAATTCTGCGTGGTAAAAAGAAGAGATCAAATTGAAGGCCTGTGCCGCTATCTTGATTATCACCAAAACACTTACGCCATTGTCTTTATGCGCACCAAAGTCGGGGCCAAGGAGCTTACAGACGAGCTTAACATGCGCGGCTTTCCTTCGGACGCCTTGCACGGGGACATGTCTCAAGAACAAAGAGACTTGACCATGAAAAAGTTTAAGGAAAAGAAAATTAGTCTGCTTGTGTGCACCGACGTGGCCGCCAGAGGGATTGACGTGAGCGATTTAACCCATGTTATCAACTTTTCTTTGCCGCAAGACAACGAGTCCTATGTGCACCGAATTGGCAGAACCGGCAGGGGCGGCAATCAAGGCATCGCGCTTTCCATTATTGAGCCCGGCGAGGCCAGAAGGATCCGCGACATTGAAAGAATCACCAAGGCAAAAATAGAAAAAATCGATCTTCCCACCATCGCGCAAATTAAAAAAGTGCTGAGAGACAAGTCTTACAGCGAGTTTGATCTCTCAATGGAGGGATTTGTCATTCAAGACTCGGAAGACTTTGAAAAATTCAAAGAGAGATTTGGAGATGTGGACAAAGAAGAGCTTTTAAAAGGCGCTTTCTCATTCATTTATAACCAGTCTTTAAAGCGCTATAGAAACGCT
>JBBDND010000206.1:0-2955 GCA_040877865.1 Bacteriovoracaceae bacterium
GGCCAACTCTTTTAGCATTCCGATGGCTATAATATTGGGGGGCGAGCCCACGGGACTGCCAAGACCTCCCACGCTGGCGCTATAGGCCAATCCCAAAAGCATAAAGGCCAAAGTCTTGTTGTCTTGAATGTTTAAACTCTTGGCGGTTCCCAGGACAATGGGCAACATCATGGCGGTGGTGGCCGTGTTGGAAACCCACATGGAAAAAAAAGCGGTGAGAGCGAAAAGAGAAAAGAGCAGACGCTCAAACGAGGCGCCTATAAAATCTCTGCCAAGAATGTAAAGGGAAACGCGCCTGTCCAGACCGGTTTCATTTAAAGATTTGGCGAACAAAAAACCGGCCAAAAACAGAAAAATAATGGGATGGGCAAATGAGGACAGGGCCGTTGTGGCGTCTTCCACCCCCAGTAAAACAGACAAGGCCACCCCTATAAAGCCCGTGACAAACAAAGGCAGGCGGGCAATGAGCCAGTTGTAGACCACAAATATAAAAATGGCGAGAAAGACTCCTTGGGCGCGGTTAAGCCCTAAGTCAAGGTTAAGGAAAAGAACAAACAAAGCAGGCCCCAACAAGGGGGCCAAGATATTTTTAGCGTTTGTCATTGAGCTACTCGCCATTAAGCTTTGTGAATGGGAGCGGCGCCGGAGTTTTCCCGGTAGAAGCTTTCAAATTTTTTCATTTGTTCGTGAAAAGACTCCGCCAGCTCTTGCGCCTTGGGGATGTATTCGCTCTCATTTTTCCAAGTCTTTTGGGGATGAAGCAGTTTGTTTTCCACCCCTTGAATGGACAATGGAATATTCAGGCCAAAAATAGGGTCTCTTTCCGTTTTGGTTTCGTTCAGATTGTTGGCCTGAATGGAACGGATGATTTGTCTGGTGACCTTTAAAGGAAATCTGGAACCTTCGCCATAAGCTCCGCCAGTCCAGCCGGTGTTGATCAACCAGACGTTGGTTTTGTGCTTTTCCAGGTATTTTCCCAGCAGCTTGGCGTACTCTGAAGGATGGCGCAACATAAAGGGCGCTCCGAAACAGGGCGAAAAGGTCGCCTGCGGGGACTTGACCCCCACTTCGGTGCCGGCCAATTTGGCGGTATAGCCTAGAACAAAGTAAAACATGGCCTGCTCATTGGTAAGCTTTGCCACTGGAGGCAAGACGCCAAACGCGTCCGCGGTTAAAAAGAAAACATGGCCTGGAACTTTGCCTTGGCTGGAAGTTTCCAAGGCGTCAATAAAGGTCAACGGATAAGAGGATCGACCGTTTTCGGTTATTGATTTGTCGTTAAATTCCACTTGCGCCGTTTCCTTGTTGTAGGAAACATTTTCAATCATGGCCCCAAACCGGTTGGTGGCCTTCCATATTTCGGGCTCGGTTTCTTGGCTTAATTGATAAGTCTTGGCGTAACAGCCTCCTTCAAAATTAAAAACGCAATCGTCGCTCAAACCGTGCTCGTCGTCTCCAATTAAATAAACCCCCGTGTCGGTGGACAGCGTCGTTTTGCCGGTCCCGGAAAGGCCGAAGAAAACTGAGCTTTCGTTGTTTTGCAATCGGCTCGCTCCCGCGTGCATAGGCAAAATGTTTTTTTCAGGCAGACGGTAGTTCATGACCGAAAACATTGATTTTTTTATTTCTCCGGCGTAGAGAGTGCCAGTAATAATGGTGGTGTTTGTGTCAAAGCAAGTGGCCACTACCGTTTCGCTTTTGGCGCCGAATTCTTTGGGATTTATTTTCATTTCGGGAACATGCAAGATGGTGAAGTCGCCCTCTTTGAACTCTCTTATTTTATCTCGAAACAAATGTTGGGAAAAAAGAGCGTGCTGGGGGTGAGTGGTGACTAGCAGCGCCGAGATGTTGTGTTCCTTGTGAGCCCCCACCGATCTTTCTGTCACATACAACTCTTCCCGCTCGCCCAAATATTCAAGGGCCTTGTTTTTGAGAGCGTTAAAATGATCAGGGGTCATGGGATTTAAATTGTTTTCCCACCAAATTGATTTTTCCGTGGAAGAGCTTTTTACAATGTAGCGGTCGTTGGCCGATCTGCCGGTATGCTTGCCCGTCTCCACCAACAGCGCCCCGTCCTTTGAAAGTTTGCCTTGGTCCTTTCTAACGGCCTCTTGAATGTAGAAGGCGTTGGGGCGATTAAAATGAAATTTTGTCTTTGAATTTAGATCTAGTGAGTTTAAACCTAATTGTTGGGAAAAATTTGGCATATTCGGCTCCTGAAAGAGAGTGTTGTTTAACTAAAAAAAGTACCTCAACCAGAATTGTTTTGCAAAAGAAGATAGGGAGAATCCAAGCTATATTAACGGATAACGCTACAGGCTAATTTGGGCTTGTATCTTCTTAAGCTCTTCTCCCTCTAGCGTCTCTTTTTCCAACAAGAGCTCTGCTGATTTTTGTAAAAGCTCTTTATTGTTGGTCAAAATTGAAAGCGTTCGTTGGTAGGCGTTTTCCACGATGCCTTTGACAGCTTCGTCGATTTCTCTGGCGGTGGTCTCCGAGTAATCGTGAGACTTGCTGGATTCCACCCCTATAAACTGAGCGGAAGTTCTTTCAAGACTGACATGCCCGAGTTGTTTGACCATGCCGTATTTTGTGACCATGCTTCTGGCTATGTCTGTCGCTTTTGCTAGATCGTCGGACGCCCCGGTGGAGAGGTGTTTGAAGATGACCCTTTCTGCGACCCTGCCCCCTAAAAGAACGCAGATTTTGCCTTCGAGCTCCTCTTTTCTCATAAGAAAGCGATCCTCGGTGGGTCTTTGAATGGTGTATCCAAGAGCGCCCATGCCTCGGGGGATGATAGAAATCTTGTGAACTTGGTCCACCGCCTTTAAGGCTAATCCCATAATGGCGTGGCCCATCTCGTGATGAGCCACCACTTTTCTTTCAAAATCGTTTAAGATTCTGTTTCTTTTTTCCAAACCCGCCACAATCCTTTCTGTGGCCTGAGTGAAGTCT
>JBBDND010000207.1:0-16292 GCA_040877865.1 Bacteriovoracaceae bacterium
TATCCAAAATCTTCTCCGTGATTAAGACCAATGTCAGCCTTCAAATTGCCTTGGGCAACTCCTCCATGCAGCGAAACACCGGTTCCCAGATATCCCGCCAGACCCCCGGCGTAATCGCTTCCAGAAAGGCCGTCAAAAGCGTCAACTTCTCCGTGAAAGCTCAGGTTTGCAAACTCTCCGCTCTGGGCCATGCCAATGAGGCCGCCCACATAATCTCCGTCAATGGCCTTCACCAAAGTATTTTCCACGGTCACATCCAATATTTTATTGCCTTCAAAATGGCCTGCAATCCCTCCAACAAAGGCGTTGCCGTATATCGCGTCTTTTGAACCAACAACTCGGCCGTCTTGCACTTGGATATTATAAATAACCGCGGACGTCCAGGACTGGCCCACCAGGCCCGTGATGTCCTTTCCCGTCACCCTTGGAGTGACAAAGCGGGTGTTCATAAAAGTTCCCGACAATGTTCGAATAAAACCCAAACGGCTGGCGTCGCTTTTCATTGTTCTAAGGTGGAATATAGTCTTGCCGCCTCCATCAAAGGTTCCAGAGAAATCGATAGCCCCGGAATCCGTTTTCGCCGTTCCTCCAAATGTGTTGAATTCATCGATGGAACAATTAAGATTGTCTTGCTCCGCTCCGGCGCCAGAAACCAGCCCTCCGATGGGAACAAAATTTTCAAATCCTTCCAAGCAAGGGGCCACATTGTCTCCTCCCAGACTCGCCGTCAAAGGGTCCATGTCGATGTTTTTGCCAAGCAGAAAGTGAGACATGGCCGAGCCATTGGCAAAATTGTGATTGATTTCATTTAAGTCTTCTCCATCGCACAGAATAAAAGGCGCGCCCGCGCTTCCGGCTCCCCCTTTGAAAGGCTGAGCTCCCGCCCCCGCGTAAGTTTTATTCCATTTGCCTGAACAAACGTCGCTCGCTGTTGTTTTGGCGAAAATAACGTTGGTGTCGATTTCGTCAAAAAAAGTTTTCACCGTGAGATTCTTAGGAGCCGCTCCCCTTTTCATGAGAATGTCCTTGTACCCGAAGACGTCGTCACAATTGGACGTTCCGTAGAACGCTCGCAAAACAAAGCTAAAAGGACTGCCAAGGGAGCCCGGGGGCAAATTAAGATTAGAACTTTCAAAAGCGTTAGTTAAAAGACCTCCATTGCCCGCGGTTAAATCGGATTCAACTTGAGAGCACTTGGACTTGTAAACAATATCGTAGTCAGCCGTGGTTTTTCCCTCTATCCGCTTGTAGGAAGCCGCTAAAATTTGAAATGATCTGGCGGCTCCTTTAGTGTTGGTGTAAACAGGGGTCTCCCCGGAAAAGTCGTAAAAGTATTCGCACTTTCCGCTGGCCTGCGCGATATGGTCAAGGCGATTGCAGGTTTGAACATCTATTTTAGGAAAATGGAATACAGTCCCGTCCCGAAGAGAGTTCGCTCCAAACACCGCCTTGGAACAATTGACATTTGTCGCGTTCAGTTCAACTTCAACCGAGTTGCCGTTTAATTCAACGCCCTCTTTAAGGGCGCAATAAACTTTGCCTGTCATGGCGTCCTGGCTCGCGTTTCCGTCCCAACCAATAACGTAAAAACTCCATACTCCGTTGGGAACATATTCATTGCGAATGTCAGAGGTCATAATTTGCCCAAACGACATGTCTTTAGACACCCCGTAAAGTATAAGCCCGCCGGGAAATTGCGCGGCGGTCTCCGTGTCCGCCAGGGCGGCCAAGCTGACTCTAAAGTTGGCCCTGGTCGACTCGGGGGGCGCGGAACACCCCGCTAAAATCGCCAGAGTTAATAATAGCGCGAACTTCATATAAATCGTTTCATTTGCCCTGCAAGGAATCCGGAGACAGCCCCATGCTTTTTATTTTCGCTTTCATGGCCGGATTGTCTTTTAACTTCATGGCCTTTTCAACAATCTGAGAAAGATCTTCTTCGCTCATGCCGTCAATTTCTTTTTTGGCAGCCGCGACCTGGGCCTGAGTCACTTTTCCCGACTGCCCCATGGCGTCCAACACCTGTTTTACTTGAGCCTTGGTTTGCGCCTGGCCTGAAAAGGAAAAAGCTAAAAGAAAAACAAATAAAAACTTCATGAGAACCATCCTTACTTTTCATTGCGGTTTTGTGTTCTTGTCTTTAATTATTATAAAGGCTTGAGCGCAGTTGTCTGAAATTCAGGCTCTTGCCTTTAAAAAGTCGCCGCCAATTCTTGGCGCCCAAAAACCTCTTTTACAGTTTTTTTTCGGATATTTAGGCTCTTGGCTTAAGCCAACTGGGTAATTTCTTACCCTATGTCATACTAAATTAAGTTAACAATAAAGGATTCCGAACAGTTAAAAGCATGAGAGAGTTAAAAAGAGTAAAATTTAGTTATTGGATGCTGGGCAGTTTACTGCTGACGGCTTCTGCTTGCATGCCTGAACAGGCGGCCGTGAGAGATTTGGCTTCCACGCAGGCAAATTCAACCAATCCGGGGGAAAATACGGTCCCGGGGAAAATCACTTCCGGCATCAGCTCCAACAACTTTTTTCAACAGGGACAAACCAACACCACAAGCTCTCTCAGTTTATTCGCCGACTTTAAAGACAGCTTCCTCATGCGCGGAGACAATATTCACAACTATTTGCAAGAGAGCGTCGCCGGCGCTCAAAAAAAGATATGCATGGTCTTTGGCTTCCCCGCCTCCAGCGGCAACAAGGCGCTGGCCCTTGGAGCCGCGGTCCGCAGTTATTACAACTCCAAGCTTGGGGGAAGAGAGTATTATTTGCAAATGCAAGTGGCCAATGAAACTGCCAATATCAATGACTGTTTGAACGTAAGTTTGACTTCCGCCATACAGGCGGAGTTTGCCACAAACTCTATCGCTTTCAAGTTAAGCGACGTTTGCGCCTCCTGCAAGACAAATGTCGCCAGCGATAAAATAAGATTTTTTTCATCCACTGGCTCTCAGATATTGGAGATAAAAAAGCAAAGTCTGGGATTGCAAATCATGCCGGCACTTGGATCTACCGGCGCCACAGGTGTCACTTGCCAAACCGATTCCGCCTGTAAAGTGGAGGGATTTAATTGTTGCCTGGAAAGTCAATGCGTCAACCACGGAGAAGTCAAATCCGGCGTTGACACGACCTCTGAGGAATACCTAGTGGCGATCGCGCAAGTTCTGGAGCGACCCGAGCTTATCAACAACTATCAAGACGTTTTTTATGTCTGTCCAGAAATGGTTCCCGCCGAGCCGGGAGACAGCGACGATGATTCCACTCAAGATCCTTTGCAGCAGGCCGACGATCTGTTTCAGGAAATGGACGACCTTTATCAGTGTTTAAATCCGGTGGTGGACGAGTTTGCCGTCTGTTCGGTGGAAGCCCCCATCGACCATTCCCTTATCGGACAAGGAGGAACCACTCTTAGCGCCGGCAAGGACGACTTGACTTTTAAAAATATCAATCCCAACTTAACTTATAACAATATCGTCAGTTTGGAATACGCCGGCAGCTTGGTTTATAAAAGCAAGTTGCTGTCTTCCGATCAAGAAATAGCGCCCGCTAGCGGAGTCTCGCTTGGAGCGGCCAACGACGAATTGATCTCCGGCCAAAGCGCCACCATTGACAGGCCTATTCCCGCGGGAGCGGTAAAGAACACGATAAAGATTGGTTACCGAGTAGACGGCACCTGCGAGCGCTTGGGAAAAGATCTCGCGAGATGCTCGAAGTATTACACTCAAGGCCAATCCAGCTCTCCACCGCGCTCGAGCGACCACTTGGCTGGAAACGACAACTTTAATCTGCCAGAGCGCGCCAATTTTGACTATATTATGGTCGAAGTCGGCGGGGTGAAAATCGCTCCCGGCTCCGACACCTGGCTGCCCAACCCCGCGGCAAAAGAGGTGCAATTTGTTGGCATGGACATTTTCAACAATCAGAAAATAAAAATCACTTATTTTGTAACAAGCGGCGTGGACGCTCTTTTATATTCCACCGAGTTGGCCCAAGCCAAAGTCAACGACCATTGCAACTGCGGCGAGGACATAGAATGCAACTTAGGACCTGTTTATGAAACGATCAATTCGGTTTCCACTCTCACCAGCTACGAGTGCGTTTACCCCCAACCCGACACTCCTGAAGCGCCGTTGCAAGAAACCGTCTATTTAAGCGCCAAAACAGTTCCTCACCGCTATTATGACAAGGACGGCGTCCATTATGAGGACACTGAAATTGGAAGCGCTCAAGAACAAGAGGGCGAAGCTTTTAAATACGTCTCTGACAATATTTTAAAACCAAACAACCAAAGTAAATACGTGGGCTTTAACGAAATCTACGGCTCTTTCAGCCGGACAGAAGTCAGCCCCATGCCCGCCAAGGTGGTAGATATCGTCAAAGGAAAGGAATACGACCTTTTTGTCGATTCTGGCGTTTTTTCAACCTGCTTGAATTGCGGCACCGACTATTTTTCAAACCTTCAAAAACTTTTTCCAAATAACTTTCTTTATATGGGCGGCGGATATCTTCCAGACATGGTGGAGTCTCGCCTAAGATTGAATCAGGGCCAGTTCTCCAGCGTGGACATGAAATTTGGCAGGGCCTGTTTTGTGCCCGCGACCATGATCCCTTGGACTCACAAGGCCAATGACGACACCGATCAACAAAGAAGAGACCGGCTTAAGGCGCAACATTTTCTTTTTGCAAACGGCTACAATAAGGACTGGTACGGCTTTGATTATGGTTCGCTAATAGGATCTTACGACGGTGTCAGATGGTTCTCCATCGGCAATCAACGAAGAATTCAGGCAAAATCCAACAAACTCTACTTGGCGATAAACGCTTACTTTGGAGATCTCACCATAGACAATTCATTCAAAGTCACGGTCAGTGAGATTTCATCCATTATTAATTCAGGCTCGGCCATAACTCACGACACAGACAGCGACGGAGCTCAATGCCAGAAGGCCCACTTCTGCTCCACCGACAACGATTGCGCGACTCAACTTGGTTATGATTACTCCTGCCAAAACGTGTCGGCGATCTACACTCCTTGGCCGCTTTTTGACAACAATGGAAACGAGATCTCCGGCTCCACCAATTTAAACCTGCTGGGAATGGTTGGAGGAAGCAACGGACAAGTCAAAAGATGCGTTTATAGAGGTTCGGGCTCTTTGTGCGATCCAGACCTTCTCAATGTCACAGCTCAAAATTCCTATAGTTTAAGCGATAAAACCGCCATCCACGCCTGCTCTCCCAACACCCATTGCGCCGGGCTGAATCAGGCCAAGTTCAACGACAGAATAGCCCGCTACGGAGAAACTCCGGCCACTCAAAACAATCGCAGCTACATCACCGACGTTTTGGGGCTGGGAGACACTTTTGGGCTGGACGCCAACATCATTGGACGGCCTTTAAATTTTTATGGCGACAAGAATCCTCCCGCCGGAGTTAAAGAACATCTTGAAAGCCTTAACGCCAAAGGATTGTGCGCTCCCGGCAAAGATCCCGAAGGCTCTTTCGCGGTGGCAGAGCTAAACAATTCGGAAACAATTTCGCAAAAAGCGGACAAATCTTTGGGCATCGGCAGGACTTTTTCAAGCGCGAGCCTGCAAGACAACGCCTACTACGCGGCCTGCCCCGCGGTGGACGATGACGGAGTTCTTACCCACTCCATGCGGTCCAAATTTGATGAAGACCTTGGCCTGGATCATTCCCATCCCGACGCCAAGAAATCTCACGCGGTTTTCGCAAGCGCCCAAAACATGTCCACCAACGCGCTGGACTTGCCGGTTTTTGACGACCTAAATCTCTTTAACGACGAAGACGCCACTGTCAACGGCGCGGGATATCACAAGGGTTCTTGTTTAAGAGCTCCAGGCTCAAGCTGCTTTACCGATTACGATTGCTCGCCAAACAATTTTATTTCTCAAAAGATTCGCTCTCTATCAAACATAGGCGCTATTTTAAACGAGGCGGAACAAGAATTTTGGAAAGAGGAAATGGTTTGCGCCAATTCGCAAGAAAGATATCCTCCCTCTTCTATTTATCCCAACCCTTTTTATGAGCTAAACGAGCACAAGTGTTGCAGGGAGACGGGAAAGGACTTTACCTTCGCCACCCAAAAGCACGAAGAAAGCCCCTTTAAAGTGGTAGAGACGATAAACGACAGCCCTTCCGGCGATATTATTCTTCCGGGAGTCAATCAAGATATTAACAGTCCAGAAAGATACTCCAGAACCCATACGGTTTACGACAAGCTGATCAACGAAAGAACGAAATATCCTCCCCTTTTCGCGCCGGCCGGCAACGGCTTCAAGGTGGAATACGAAGGAATCGAACAACTTTTGCAATACAACACATTGCACTTAAACAACTCAAGAATGTGTTGCACCGGCAACTGGGTTAGAAATTTCGCAACCGGAACCAACGGCAATAACGGCGGCCACAAATTTAGCGGAGACACCCAGCAAAGGATTTCCATATCAACTTTCAGATCCCTGAACTGGGCGCCCAATCACGATCCGCCGCTTAACAGTTTTGAAGGCTACAATGTTATTCCTTACCTTTGTAACGGCCAGGACTATCAAACCGCCGATTGCGAAATAAAAAATATTTTTGAAGGGAGCGCGGAAGAGAAAAAGTTCTTGGACTGGTTTGGAAAGTTTGAGCTGACTGGAATTCCCCAAGTTCTCATCGAAACGAACGAGGATATTTTTGAAAGTCTGGATGATGACCAACTTGACAACTCCGATGACAGACTGCCTTTTCCAAACACGATAGCTAATTCAGGCGAAGTTGACGCCACTCTTGGCGCTAAAGACTATTATTCCGCCGCGGCGGACTCCAACCTAGAGCTTGGCTCCAGCGGTTTAAAGAAAGTCTTTTCAGAAGACTCTTTTTCTTGTTGCGTTCCAACAGGCGTTGAAGTGGACGGGGGCATGGAGGACTCAAAGTGTTGCACCGGTCAAGTTAACACCGAAAACACCAGCGATGGGAGCCAAACGTCGCGTTGTTGCCTAAACGACTTTGCCGACGTTAGCGTTTACACCAATCGTTACGTCTCCAGCGAAGGCGCCCACATCAACGGACAGCCCATAAGCGACAACGAGATTGATCCTTTAACCGGCTATATTAAGAGAAAAGAGCTGGTGCTGGAGATGGCCGCCAATATGTGCTGCTCTGGAGTCGCCGCCTATGGCGTGGCCTTGGGAGATTACTATATACCGCTGGAAGGCGGAGGAAAAATTGAAAGCGCCAAGACCAGAAGATGGCTTTATTTGGAAAATTTGGACAATGCCAATGAAGTCGGCGGAGGCGTCACTAAATTCAAGGCCGGAGCCAAGTGGAACAACCATGTTTATTGCGTGCCTTCAAACTTTGTTCCGGCCGAGGGCAGCGGCGGAACCTCCACCGCGACTCAAAATTAAGCGGCGATAACAAGAATGCCGATACCCAATAAAACTCGATACACCGTGTATATCCCCAGCCCGACTTTTGCTAAAAATTTTAAAAAATAATGAATGGTAAGAATGCCCACTAGGAAAGATACCCCCACTCCAATCAGCATGTGCCAAAAATTGGCGCCCCCGGTTCCTCCAGAGGAGATGATATCTTTTGATTTATAAATAAAACTGGCAAAAATAATGGGAAGCGAAAGCAAAAAAGAAAAACGCGAGGCCTCCAAGCGTGAAAGACCTGAAAATCTGCCGGTGGTAATGGTTATGCCGGAACGGCTGACACCGGGGAAAATGGCCAAAGCTTGGGCGAGTCCAATCATTAATGAGATTTTTTTCTGGGAAGACGTCTCCATAGAAAGTGGAAGCGGTCTTTTTCTGTCGGACCAATACATGAGCAGTCCAAAAAAGATTAAATTAAAAGCGATAAACTGTGAAAATCTTCCGTATAAAAGAGCGGCGTCTTTAATTAGCAAAATAAAGACAACCGAGGCGATAGTGGCCAAAATGAAATTGAGAGCAAAAAGCCGATTGGGGGCGTCTTGTTCTTTTCTTAACAGCAGATTTTTGGTCCCTCGAAACAAAACGGCCACGTCCCTTTTAAAATAAACGAGAATTGCCAGCGCCGTTCCCACATGCATGGTGAGATCAAAAAGAGTTCCCGGGTCTTTAAGCTCAAAAAAGCGCGGAATTAGCGCCAAGTGGCCGCTAGAGCTGATGGGAAGAAATTCTGTAATTCCTTGAATCATGCCATAAAAGACGGCCCACCACTCATTCACTTGTGTCTCCCACGGCGCTTGCTCCAAAATAGTTTAGATCTTTTTCCTTTAAGGCTCTTAAAAGGTCGGTTAAGTTTTGAGTCAGTTTGTCTGTCGGTTGTTCCGGCAATCCCAGCGCCTCGCCATTGTTCATCAATATCGCTAGAGCTGCTTCAACAGAGGAGTTTAAATGATTATAAAGCGCTGAAGATTCCTCGGCAAGGGAGAGCTTTCCCAATTCGTGATAGCGCTCGTAAACATTCTGAAAGACTTCCCCGACGGAGGCCTTGTCGCCGTCGCCGCGGGAGGAGAAAAGATCAATCAAGTTTAAAAACGGATGGGACCCGTCCGTGTCAATGGCGATGTTCCACGCCGTCAGATCAGGCCAAATCATCTCGCCCCGAGGGAGTTTCGAAATTTGATAAAGTTTAGTTTTCTTGTCGTTCAAAGGGAGCAGTTTTTTAAAAGCCCCCGAGTTGTCTGAAAAGTCGGCGACAATATGAAAAGCGTTTCCTATTTGTTTAAGCTCATAGCCCGTGGCGCCAGGCCCCATCAAACTCTCCATTTTATTTTTAAAATCCACAAAAGGGCCAAAGAAAGGGCCATTCTTTTTCAAAAATGTCAGAATACTCTGGGCGTCCAACTCAACCAATGAAAAAGAGGCCTGCAACAAGTCGCGAAACTCTCTGGCCAGTTTATTTTGCGAAAATTGAAATTGCTTAAAGCTCTTGCTGGTATTGCTTGCGTCATTTACAAGTTGGACGATCTGAGGATAATTTATCCCGGCCAATGGATTTGAGCGGGCAAAATCTCGCAGCAAATCCACCAAGGAAACTTCTTTTAAAAGACTTAATTCAAATTCAGTTCGGTCTTGGGCCGCAATTGTCAAAAAAGGGGACAAGCTCTTTTTACCTTTGATTTGCGATACTCTAAAGTGTGGCAAAAGATACGACAATCCCCGCGCCGGCAATCCCACTTTAAAATAGTTTGAGGACCATCTCTCCCCTTCAAAAGAAAAAACGCCCAATTCAATTTTTTCCGGAGCGGAAAATGGAGCGGGTTGTGGAAGCTCAAAACCTTTAAAGACAGGACTTGCCAACAAGACCAGCGTCAGCGCCGGAATAAAAAATACAAAAGAAAAAATGGAGGCAAGAGTAGAAGGAGTTTCCAAGTGGGTGCCGGAAGCCACCTCTTTCAAAGAGCGTTTTGAAAACAAGGTGGGAAAATCAAATATCCAAAAGAAAGGCAAAAAGAGAAAACCAAAAAACGCTCTGACTGGAGCGAGCGCTCTTTTTAAAAGCCATTGCCCTTTCGCCCGGATGCCAACCAGCGCCTGGCCTAAAGTCACGCCAAAGATCAGGGGCGTTGCCAAACGGAACAGGGCAACCAACAAAATCAGCTGAATCACAAAAAAGTATTCTTCCTTGTAAAAACCTAAAATGGCTTTTTCAATATTTTCCAGCGCGGGGACCGTCGCATAAAGCGCTTTGACATAAGGCTGAAGAAAAAGCTCGTAATACGGGAAAACCAGCTCCAACGCTTTTTGAGGCAGGTCCTTTAAAAACTGTGTATAAGAAAAATAATGAGAGGCAAAATTATGTATGATGCCAACGATAAGAAAATCGCAAATAAGACCCAGCGCTCTTAGAAATCCGTTGGAAGCCTCGGTGACGCTTCCTTTCTTTTTTGCTTTGAGAGGCTTTTTTTCTTTTTTAAGATCTACCGGTTTAAAAAGTCTTTGAATAAGCGTGTTCTCTTTGGATTCGTCCAACTCTGATTCGGTGTGATTATACATCTCAAAGGCCGGAGGTTCTTCCGCTTGGCCTTCTGGTTTTTGAGGCTCTTCTTTTTGAGGCTCTTCTTTTGGAAGCTCTTCTTTTGGAAGCTCTTCTTTTGGAAGCTCTTCTTCGGGCGTCTCTTGAACTAATGCTTGTTCAGGGGCTATTTCTTGTTCTGATTCTTCGGACTTCTCCATTGTGACGGGATTGCTCGGCAAGACCTCTTCTCGCTCAACAATTTTAAACGGAACCGATCCGGCCCTCAATTTGTCTTTTGATTGCAGAATAATCATCTTGCCGGAAGGAACGCGCTTTTTATTGACAAAAGTTCCCTCGGAGGAGCCGTGATCCACCACCGACAAGACGTCTTGGTTTAAATTCACCGAGCAATGACTGGGCGAAACCTCTGATTCAGACAAAACAATATCCGCGTCTTCAGCGCTCCCAATTGTCAGTGAATCTTCCAATAAATAGATGGGGTCCCCTTCCAAAGAAGAAAACTCCAAATAAAACCTATTTACCAGCTGGCCTTGGGCCAAAACAGGATTTTTGCCAATATTTTCTGGCGATTTTTGTCGATTAAACAACTTGCTAAAAACCATGAACTCTCATCATTTTCTTAAATAATTCCACCTATTTAGTTTATCTCAAAGGAGCATTTTGCCAAGTTTTCATGCAAGTTTGCTTAAGTTTTTATGTGACTGCTCCGCTCAGGTTTATAATGAAATAAGAGAATAATTATCAGATTAATTAAAATTTCAGCGGTTTAAAGCCGATAAAGAACTTGGGATACCAACTGAAGAGGAATAGGCCATGTCAATAAGAAATCAAAAAAAGAAAGTTAAGATCTTGCCAATCGTTTTGGCGTTCCAAATGTTCTTTCCAGCTCAACTTTTTGCCCAAGCCCCCACTATGGATCAAGTTATAGACGTGGCCAACCAAGTGAGCAACGAATTTCAAAGACGCCAACAAGAGCGCATGCGCCAGCAACAGGCCCAGGCCCAGGCCCAACAACTGCAACAAAATTTGGGAATAAAGCCGGTTGATCCTTCGCAAGTTCCCCCTGTTATCGCTCAAAATGGCTGCATGGTTTTACAAGCAAGAACCGATCAAATAAGCGACGGCCTAAGTTGCGACGGCAGGCTTGATCCAAACCTCTTCAACCAAGGCCACTACGACGGGCTAATGACCGTGGCCGAGCAAAACATGAACACTTTGGAAAACTTCTTAACCAAAGGTCACGAAAGATTTACCACTCAAGGCGCGGGCTGCTATGAGAAGGCCAAGAATCAATTAGTCACTCAATTGAAGGCCCGCGAGGAAATGCTAAAACAAATGAAGGCCTCCATTGAAAAGCGCGTGGCGATCTTTAAAAAGATGGCCGAAAAAGATCTTAAAGACATAAAGAAAGGCCAAGCGCTTTTAGACGGTCCCCAAGGAGCCGACAAAGCCACCGCGGAGGCTTTGAAAGATTTTAAATTTGAAGACAAATTTAACGACCCTCAATGTAAATCTTTAATGGCGGACTTTCAAGGCGGCCAAGGCTTTAGAGGCATTGAAAAAGCATTGGATACCAACAAAGAGCAATTGGGAGCCGAAACATTTTTTGCAAAAAAGAACCAAATAGAAAGAGAAATCAGAACCATCGCCAAAGAAGCTTACAAACAAGCTCTTGATCCGGGCAAAACACCCGGACCGCAAGATGTTCTTTCGGGCATTAGAACCAAAGAATTCGCTCCTAACTCGCAAAGCTTGCAACAGTCTTTTGGGATTGTGACTAAAAACATCGCCAAAAAGAAAGAAGACATAGAAAAAGAGCGTTTGAAAGTTGTTGGCAACAACGAGCTTTTCAACAACCTTGCCAAAGAGGCCCAAACCGGCCAGGCAAACCTTGGACAAAAGCTTGCCGAGTATGAAAGAAATGTAAAGAACAGTTGCATGAACAATCATTTCAAAGAGGAATTTGGCTCAATCGACTCTTTTGTGGACAAGCTGGAAGATCCAAACATCTCCAAGAAGGCCAACCGCGAAGGCGACAGCGCTTTTAAAAATTACGTAAGAAAGATTTTAAGCGACTCGCGTTACTCGGTTGAAGAAAAAATGAAGTTGATTTCCGAAAAGCAACTACAAGGAAACAACTCCCGTTACGGACTTGTTTCCAACCGCTCTTTTTCAGTTCAAGGTAAAACAATTGGCGCCTCCGCGAGACTTAGAGGCTCGGACATGATCACTTTGTTTGGCCGAGACTGCGAACAAGGCTTTGAAAGCGACGACATGGGCAACGGTTACAGCGGCAGAGACATCGTCAAGGCCATGAAAAACTACGATCAACAAATAAAAGAAACTCAAAAAGAATTTGCCAGCAATTTGCAAACAGAAATTTTGCGCGGGATGACAGATTGTCCCGAAGACGCGGCAACCGGATCCGCCGCCAAAACCTGCGGGCCCGAAGCTCTTGACGCCAACAAAGGCGCGTTCTGTGTGAGAACGGCAAACGCCTGCGCCGCGAACGCGGTTGGCTGTCACGAAAAGGCAAAGAAGATTGTCGAAGTCACCAGAAAAGAGCAAAAAGACATTGCAAAAAGATACAAGTCAAACATGGACAAGCTAAAAGCCGATCTCATTGCCGAATTTGAGACTGTCAATCGAAACCTCGAACAAAGCTCGCGCATGATCGACGGCATGTTTCAGATGGGAACAGTCTTTGAAAAAAACGACAAGAACATTTCCGACGCGAGTCTTGAGCTCAACTTTACTGACCAAGAGTTGCTTGACGGAGTCGATCCTTCTCTGGCACTGGAAGATCCCGACATGTACAAGGCTAAAATAGCCAAAAACATTGAGGGCGTTCAAAAAGGCCTTGCAAACCATAGAGAGCAAGTTGTCAGAGCTTTTGACGATGAAATAAAAAAATACAAATCCAATTACGAAACAGAATTGGCCGCGTGGAGAGAAACCTTTAACCAGTGTAAAGGCGGAATCGAAAACCACATTGCCATGCTAGAGCAGCAACACCAGGAACAACAAAGAGAAGCGAATGAATACAATGAAGAATTAGTTCAGGCCTGCAAGAAATTTGGCCACTTTAGAAAAAACCCTTGCCCGACTTCAGGCAACGAGTTTGGAAGCCTGGCGGAAGATATCGGCAAAATCGCCGCCACTTCCAATGTTGACTCAGAAATTTATGCAATTCTGGATCAATGTGAAGCCGCTAACAGCGAAGACGGCGCGAACTTATATGACACTACAAACGGGGGGATTTCTTCTTCCAACCCGGCGCTTTCTATGAGTCTTAATCAATTTTGTGGAGTTGCAGGAACAAGCGGAGCGAGCCCCGGGGAACATTTTGATGAATGCATAGTATTTAGAGATAGAAACCCCGCGAGTGGCGGCGATAGCTGTAAAGATCGCTTAATAAGAGCCAGAGGGAAAATCGAAAAAGGAGACATCTCGACATTTGATAGCGGTAATTTTTGCTTCAAAGTAGATGGTGGCACAACACCCACATATAAATCTGGGGACGAGTGTCCATCAGGTTATACTAGAGCCCCTGACGAACAAGTTTTTAAATCGACTTATATTTCATTCTTGGAAACCGAAGCTGGTTGCTCATACAGTGATGACAAAGATGACCAAGTAAACACAGCAAGAGAAGACGCCCAAGAACGACTCGACATATACAAGCGACAAGAGCTTATTAAGAGCGCCCGCAATCAAGCAGGCGAAGTAAGTGTGGCGGCCTGCGAAGGCGGCAACAACTCAGGTCCGGGCATGCCGGACTTGTTCAACCCCGCTCAACAAAGAGGCCTGGCTGGCGGAATGCAAGGCGCTGGAGCTTGGGGATTTTAAAAAAAGATTTGTAAGGGAAAAACGGGAAAAGGGATTATTAGGATGATCTACGGAAGGCTGATCACATTAAAGAGAAGCGCAAACGCCGCCGTTATTTTGGCGCTCCTGCTTCTATCGCCTTCTTGCACCGAAAACATCATCGAGGCCAAGAACTCCGGAACCCGCTCCGACGCTTTGAATACTAATTTTTATTATAACGGCAAAGGGCTTATCTTTGAGAACAACCCCATTGTCGCCAGCGGCTACAACTCGCTTAGCTATCCCAAGATGCAAGATTACGTCAGCTCCCGGTTTGTCACCGATAACGCCAACTTGGCGACTCCTTGCTCGCTGGATCTTGGTTTTTTCATCACCACCCAGGAAAACTGCTTTCAAGTTCTAAACGACAACCAATCCTCCACTCCCCTTCAGGCAAAAGACGGCGGGTGGGGATACGCGGTGGACACGGACGAATTCTATCAGGTCAACACCTTTTATCACGTGGATAAATTGCTTAAGCGCTTTTATGAAGGTCTCTCTATGGGGCACAATATCGTTCACTACCCCATGCTAAACAATAGAGAACCTCCGGCGACCAAGTTTGACATGGGCGACACCATGTCCTTTTGGTTTACCAAAGCTTTGCGCGATCCAAACGATTCATCGCTTGTGCTTGACATTGAAACGCCCACGCTAAATGTTTACTCCAAATGCTACGTCAAACCTTTTAACGCCTATTTTGATCCCAGCACAAGCAGCGTTTGTTTGGGATGGAACGAGGAGAGAGATTTTCTTCGCACGGCCCAAGATCCCTCGGTTATCTACCACGAACTAGGCCACGCCTTGGTCAAGGTCATGATGAATCAAAGAAACACCCTATATGACGGAGCAAGAGCTCCTTTCCCCTATCATAAAACCTCTTATCAATCCGATCTTGGCTCTCTTGCCTATGACGAGGCAAACGCCATTAACGAGGGAATCGCTGATTGGTTCAGCTATTTTGTAAACGGCAGAAAGCATTTCGCCGAGTGGGCCTTCGGGAGATTTTTCCAGGCCTCAAGGCCGATGACGGAAGACGATCCTCTTCACAATAATCTTGTTTCTAAAAACCCGGGAGAGAAACTTTCTTATCCCCAATATGTATATTATGATCCAAACGAGCCGGACAAGAATTTTGAAGACATCCATTACGCCGGACAAATTGTTTCCCACTATCTCGTGAGTTTAACGGAAAAGCTAAAAAACTCCTGTGGAAACAGCGAACATAAATACGCCGCGAACCTGACGCTCATGCTTTTAAGCGAAAGCTTGGCCGAACTTGGAGACATGACCGGCAAGGGCAGCGACATCTTTGACGAGTACATGAAAGGCCCGGGCAATGAGGTGGACGAAGGCGCCTTTTTCACCAACCTAAACTATTCGGAGTCGTATCTTTGGAGCCATCAGGTCAATCCGCCTAACTTTCGCAGGTTTTTCCAAGTTTTCGCCACTAATATTAAACATCACATAATAGAGAAAAATATTTGCTCTTTGACCGAAGACGAATCGGAGCTTTTGCTGGACGAGTACGGCCTGCTGCTTTTCTCTAAATACGCCGACTATAAAAAAGGCGTTGAACTTCCCGGCGGATCCGTCGTGGCCTATAACACTTATGTCAAAGACAACAGCTTTCATCCATCCAGCTCTTACACCGCCCGCTCCAGCGCCTCGTCGGTTAATGAGATCAACCGCAGAAACACGTTTTTGGTTTCCAAAGATTTTTTAGAGTACAGAAAAGATATTGACGGAGTCTCTCCCGCTTTTATTGTGGACGACAGGGCAAGCATTGAAAATCTTTTGGCCAATCTTACTTTTGAAGGAAAGAACGTTCAAACCTCTGAAGGGGTGGCCGGCGTGGAATACAATAATGACAATATCAAAATCAGCCCCGGCGAAGTTGTGGGAGTGGCGCTTAATCTTTTTAACAACTCCAACTCCACCATCGGAGGAGCGCAAATTCTCGCCAATGATTGGGATCACATGAAACTGGACGATCCATTAAAGACTTTTGTCAATCGGGTGGAAAACTTTGGCGAAGAACTCGCCTCCTGGTCTCCCTGTCAAGTGGACGGGTGGCCAAATCAAGACGAAAACGGGGTTACTGACACAAACGACACGATTCCCGGCAATTGTTCATATGTGACCCGCGACAATTACGCCATTGACAACTCCGGGGCTAATCCGGAATACAGGGCGGATTCTCCTCAACCTATTTGCATGGTTCAATACAGCGCCGACAATGAAACCCAGTGGGTTTCCCAAGACTTTTACCGCAAACATGTCTTGGGACTTGAGGACCACGAATGTTTAAATTCTCCTGCCCTTTCCGACAAGAACTTCAATCCCAACGAGTGCATGATTAGATTCTTGCCCGGCGCGGACCAAATGGTTCTAGGGAAAATCGAGCCTCAAAAAACTTGGTCGCAAACACTGGGCGAAGAATTGCATTTAAA
>JBBDND010000208.1:0-2860 GCA_040877865.1 Bacteriovoracaceae bacterium
TGATAAAAACACGCGCTATTTTTGCCATCATTTTCATGTTGTTTTCCTTTGTTTTCATTTCCAAATAACGGTTTTTTATCATATTTGGATAAACGCCCAAGCTAGAACAAGCTAGACATGCATTTTTTACACACGGCAGCCGATCAAGGCGCTGGCGCAAGCTCTTGAAATGCTTGGCTAAAAGAAATAAACGTGAAATGAACTTTAGGCGAAAAACCGCTCTTACTTTAAATTTTTTCGTCCTTTTTTGCCCGCTTTGTTGGAATAGCCCTCAAGTTTCATTCCTGTCAGGGCAAACTTGATAAAGGCGCCAATTCCGCGAGTAAAGGCGTGAAAAGTCATCGCTTTAAAAAGTTTAAATTTTTTGCCAGTGTAGGGGTACCAATTGACTTCTATCGTGGCCGAGTCTTTGTCGATCAGCACGGACTTGGACTGGGAAAACCCTCTAATCCCGGACACGCCTTTGTAGCGGCCGATGCCGGAATATTTATTGCCTCCAAAAGGCAAATAAGAATTGCCTTCAGTTAACATAACGTTATTGATGGAGACATTTCCCACATTAAGCTGTCTTGTCACTCTTTGGGCCCGCCCCTCATCCTTGCTCCAGACACTGGCGGAAAGCCCATAGATAGACTCGTTAATTGACTCGATCACGCTCAGCTCGTCATGAAACTTAATCAAAGGCAAGACCGGCCCAAAGGTTTCTTCCTGGTAAACTTTCATGTCCTCGGAAACGTTGTCGATTACCATTGGGGGCGCTTTGGCATTTTCTTGATCCCAATCGCCGCCGGTTAAAAAAACCGCTCCTTTTGCTTTGGCGTCGACAACATGGTCTTTAACGATATCGATTTGAGCCTGAGTGGTCATGGCGCCCACATCGGCGTCTCCATCTGAATCAACTTCTTGTTTTATATTTGCGACCACGCTCAGAAGCTCTTTTTTGAAATTTTCATAAATCTTTTCATGAACATAGATTCTTTCAACCGACGTGCAGGATTGACCAAGATTAGTGAGAGCCCCCCACGCCACTCCAGCCGCGGCCCGTTTGATATTGACGTCTTCAAAGACGATTGCCGCGTCTTTTCCACCCAATTCAAGCTCAACAGGAATCAACAGCTCCGCCGCGGCTTTCATAATTTTCTTGCCCGTGGCTACAGACCCTGTAAAAAAGATTTTATCCGGACGATTAGCCACCAGAGAGGCTCCGGTCTTTCCGTCTCCATAGACAATTTGAACCCAGCCGCGACCAAAGCCCGCTTCGTCCAAAAGTTTTTCTACCAACCCTTTCAGGGGAGTAAACTCGGAAGGCTTGTACAAAGTGCCGTTGCCGCAGACAAAAGAAGTCGCGATGGGCACGATGGCCTGATAAAAGGGATAGTTCCACGGGGATATAATCAACATATTGCCAAGACTTTCATAGTACACGCGGGATTTCTTTCCCAACAAGGCTATGGGAGTTTTGATTTTTTCATCTTTAAGAGCTTTAACCGCTTCCTTTTCCAAGAACTCCAAATAATCCAAGGCGCTAAACACTTCTGAAATAAGGGCGTCGGTTTGAGATTTTTTAGTGTCCTTCTGGATTTTATCAATGATCATGTCCATATTCTTTAAAATGACTTCTTTTAGGGCGCTGACATGGCCAAGCCTTTCTTGAACGCTCATTTGGGAGAGCTCTTTGCGGGCGGCGTTTGCCTTGTGGTAGATCTCTTTTATTTTTTCCTCGGAAGGATCAATGATCAAATCGTTTTTTCCCGTTTCCTGCAACATGAGATCTCCTTTATCCATTTTTATGGTTGTTGAATAATTAAGTTTTTTCAAAACATCTTCGCCTTGAGGGCCGAGTTTTGAATAATATAAAGTAAAAACAATTCCTTTTAATCCAAGATCCAAAAGCCGAAAAGGAGCTCCAGGAGCGCCCCGCCACTTTGAAAAACGCTGAATCAATAGCATCTTAAACTTTAAAAACGGAGCCGGGACAAAAGCCAAAGCTCCTAAAAGAAACAACAGACCCTTGCGATCTTCAGCCGGAAGATAATCCAACATCCTGTCGGCTTCCTGGGCAAAAGGCGCGCTGTCAAAGCTTGGCATGCCCCCGCCTCCGGGAATCAAGACTCTCCCAAGCTTGTTCAGGCCCCTCAGTTGAAATTGGTTAAGATATTTTGAAGCCGGCATCAAATCCTCTTTAAAACTTTTTCAGCCGCCATCAAAGACATGGCCATGACGGTGAGGCTGGGGTTAATTCCGGGAGCGTTTGGAAAAACGCTCGAGTCGGCGCAAAAAATCCGCCGATTAAAATGCAGATCAAACTCGGGAGACACAACGGAACGGGAAGGGTCCGTACCCATGCCAAGTCCTCCCATCAAATGCAAACCAATGTTAAATCCGCCGTCCACGATTTGCTTGGCGCCGGTGGATTGAAAAATATTGTGGATGGCCTTTATCCCCTTAGAGCGGGTCTTCAGGTCTTGCGGTCCAAGCTCTTTTTTAATTTTAGTCTTGCCTTTGGAATTTACCAGAATTTCCCCCGGAGTTTTGTCCCGAATCGCCACTTCCACGCAGGCCATGCGAGTTATGTCCTTCATCAAATCCATGTGCTCTTTGCCAAATCCCGGCAGCAACATGGACAACGCCACCGGCGGTCCAAAAACGTTTTCCAGTTTAAAACCTTGCTTGCGAAAATTCTTGTCATTTGACTTCATGGCCTGAAACGGCCCCTTATGGGCGTTTACGGCTTCGTCATAGATCCCAAGTGACATAAACTGAGGATGGGTGAAAAAGTCTTTTCCAATGTTTTTATTGTTCGTTCCAAGGCCCGAGCGTTTTAATATTCTTGTGTTGCCTATAGAGCCAGCGGCCAAGG
>JBBDND010000209.1:0-2815 GCA_040877865.1 Bacteriovoracaceae bacterium
TTAAATTCGGGGTCCACATCCCTTTTTTCGTTTAATAAATCCCTGATCATCACGGTGGTGTTTTTGCTTAAGTTTAGAGGATTTTTAAGCTCGTGAGCGATTCCCGCCGACAGAATGCCAAGGGAAGACAACTTTTCTTGTTTTATTAACTGTGATTGGGCGTTTTTGAGTTTGTCTATGAGTTCAACCGCCTCTTCGCTTTTTTCTTTTAAAAGCTCTGTCTTGTTTTCAACAATGGCCTCCAGCACTTCTTTGTAGTTGGTCAATTGTTCAATGAGGTCGTTAAAGGTGTTTTGAATGCGGGCGAACTCTAATATATCCTTCGAAATCTCCAAGTCGACAGTAGTGGGATTCTTGGGATTGATTTCCGAAAGGGACTTCACAAACTGGTCAAGGGGAGCTTTCAATTTGTTGTTAAAAAAGACAATAAGAATAGTCCAAAGAAAAATTGTCTTTAAAATTGAGTTTACAATGATTGGAAAGACGATACCCGAGAGTTGCTCGTATATAACCTGGTTGCCGGAATATATCCTAAGTTTTCCGATTAAATTTTGGCCTTGTGGCGGCAGGTTTTTTTTTAAATCTTTTTTGAAAACAAAAACGGCCTCTGGATCAAAAAACATGTTCGAAGGCTCAACGACGGACTTTTCTTTTGTTTGGCCCGCGCTGTAAATGACAGTGTTGTCCGGATTCAGAACCGACACATGGGTGATGGTTGGTATTTTGGCGATCCCATCTATAATGGCCTGGGTTTGGATTTCATTAAATTCCCATAAAGAGTTCGTTAAGGATTCGGATACGCTTGCTTTTAGCTCCTGGATTTGAAGCTCGATGTTCTTTTTTATTTGGAAATAATCCAAAGCCACCTGGCTTAATGTCAAAAAAATCGCCACTGAAAAATAATAGAAGGTAATATAACGAATAACTTCAAAAGTTATTGAATTTTTCCCTTCAATTTGGAGTTGCCGCTTCATATACTGATATTGTATTACAAAATTTTAAGAGAGAATATGGCTCAAATAGATGGTAAATAGAATCCGTCCAAATCACTACGTTATTTTTTTTATAGGAGCTCTTTTCCTGTTTAACTTGGTCCAGTCCTCGACTATGGATCTTAGCCACGATGAAGCTTATTACTGGGTGTATTCCCAGTTTCCCGCCTGGGGCTATTATGACCATCCTCCAATGGTGGGCTGGCTGATTTGGGCGGGCACTTTTTTTGGGCATAATGAACTCGCTGTCAGATTTCCATTTGCGCTAATGCAGGCGGGCGTCATTTGGCTTTTATGGGGACTTGCGGATAAAAAAAACTTTGCCGTGTTTTCTATTTCGATTCTTTCTTTTCCCTTGCTGCTGGCCAGCGGATTTCTTGCGCTGCCCGACACTCCGCTTTTGTTTTTTTCAGTTCTGTTTTGGTCACAGGCTTTAAAGTACTATAAGGACGAGAAGCCAAAACATTGGCTTATTTTGCCGTTGATTATTGCTTGCATGTTCTATTCAAAATACCACGCCTTAGTTGTGGCCATTTTGACTGTCGCGGCTATGCCTCAAATCTTAAAGCGAAAAAGTTTTTGGTTTATCGTATTGGCGGTGGTCGTTCTTTATTTGCCGCATGTTGTTTGGCAGCTTGAGCGCGATTTTATCAGTTTTGAATTCCACTTAACCAAACGTTCTGAAAAGCGCTTTGATTTGATGAATATTTTAGAGTTTATAGGAGGGCAAGCCGCGCTGGGAGGGTTCTTGGCTTTCCTTGTCGGGATGTATTTTGTCGTTAAAAAAGGCGTTGCCTATAAGACGCTTTATCTGAACTCCATCGGGTTTTTCTTATTCACACTTTTGTTGTCCTTTAGAAATAAAGTTGAAGCGAATTGGACTGTTACGGCTTTTGCCGCGTTTGTTCCTTTATTGTGCGCCACCATACAAGGAAAAAAAGAAAAAAAACTATTTGTTTGGTGCGCCCTCCCCGCAGTTTTGTTAGTGACGGGATTAAGGCTTGCGCTGATGCCCGCCTATAAAAACGCGGAGCCGCCTTTTGAGAGGATTCTCGAAGTCAAAAATTGGAAAGAGAAGACCCGGGAAATTACCCGACTGTCTCCCTTGCCCTTGTACGCCGAAACTTATCAAATAGCTTCGAAATTGTCTTTTTATGGAGAGGAGTTTGTTCCCGCCTTGGCCTTGGGAAGCCGTGAAAGCCAATTTTCTCTGTTGAAATTAAAAACAAAGCCGCAAAAAGATGATAAAATTTCTTATGTGGGCGATAAGGCCGCAGCCGAAGCTCAAACTGTTGAAATAGGATATGAAGGCCCTGTTTTTGTGATTCCCGAAATTGAATTTCAAAGACTGCTAGAAATGCACGATAGGACATATGAAGAAGTTATTCGAAATTGATCTGAATGAAGATTATAAAAGCTCTTTAATCTCTCAATACATTTTGATGTTTATCACTTTGTCTCTCAGTGTGATGGTGCGAACTCACGAGCGCACCTTTATTGAATTTAACTTTATTTTGGAGTTCAGCCTCTTAATAGCCTTGTTTAACTTTTATTTTAAAGCTCAGAAGCAACGAAACTATTCTTTTTGGGGCATCAGTATGTTGCTGGGACTATATCTACTGAAAGTCATTCTAAAATACACTTTTATCGACTATCAAATTTTTATTTTGTACTTGGCTTTTTTGGCGGCTCTTTTTCTATTTATCAACTGCTATATCATGTCCTCTCCCTTGTTTTTTCCAAGGGTGCAATGGTGGGAATACGATTTTCGCTATCGAGGAGATTTGAAGTCTTTTATAAAACTTCCCCACAAGGCGATAGAA
>JBBDND010000210.1:0-2805 GCA_040877865.1 Bacteriovoracaceae bacterium
AAACAAAGATTGGCGGATTTAGGGGCGCCGCCGGAAAATGTTTATCTTTGTATGGAAGATTAGGGCCTGCTTTAGGCGTCGATTTGTTTGAGAGGCAAGTGCTTTTCAATCCAATGCATGTGATCGGAGACGGAAACAGTGTAGGACTTGTCCGCCCCCTCTTTAGTCGAATGAAGCGCGAACAATTTATATTTGCCGTTTATTTTTAAATATACAGGCCCGCCAGAATCTCCAACTTTGCCAAATTCGTCTTTTAAAATAAAGGATTTGCTGCCTGAATCGTAATCAAGAATTTCGGGATTGGTCCAAGTGCGAATGTTTCCCCCTTCTCTCGCTCCAAAACCGATGCGATGCGCTTGCATGCCTTTTTTAACCGAGAAGGGATTGGCGTGAATTTTCGCAGGCCTCGCCTTGCTGGGAAGATTGCCGTTTAAAACGATGATCGCCAGGTCATTGGCGTAATTGGACTTTGACTGGCAATAATCTGGGTGGATAACGACTTTTTTAAAACTTAAATAATTTTTGGATTCCGGGTTGTATCGTGGATTCCAAAAAACCCTTCCCGCCTCGAAGTTTTCGACACTATGGGCGCAGGTGAGCAAAATATTTCTTTGAATGGCGACGGCGGAACTGGTGAAGACCTCCTCTCCCCTTTTGACTTCTATCAGCATGGAAGATTCGAATTTCTCCCACTCCACATCGGCCATGTCGTCGGCGATAAAGGAAGAAGCGATTGTTTCAGCGACCTTTAAATTCATTCAAATTCCTTTTTTTCTAATCTCGTCCCACTTCCTATTCTTTCAAATTTGTTGCCTAGTGACAATTTCTTGACTATAAAAGCCCCTTATCCCAGTGAATATGGGCATTTGAGAGGTTGAGTGAGCAAGTTTCAGTTTGAAAACGGGTTTTATCGGGCCAATTTGACGCCGCCTAAGGACATTTTAGAAAGCGTTAAAAAGCGCGACTGGGGCCAAGTTGACCATTTGTGCGGGCGACTTGTGAAAGAGGATGGAGCCCTGTTTCAGCTTCTTTACCCCCTGGCCGGTCAAAGTCGAATAGAATTTATTATCAATGTTCGAGACGCCAAAAATTCTTGGGAAGAAGACGGCATTTGGCATGATGACGGCTCAAGAATCCTCGCCTTTAGCATGGGCCTAAACCTTGCGCCCGAAACGATTAAAGGGGGAGAGCTTTTAATCAGGCCCAAAGGAGTGAGCGCTTCCCAGAGGCTTGGGCCTCCCGCGATTGGAGAAGTGGTCATCTTTAAAACAGGAGTTGACGGCTTTGAGCACAAAGTGCTTAAAGTCGAGCAAGGCCAAAGAGTTGTGATGGCGGGATGGTGCTATCAGTAAAACTCGCTCTAAAAGAAGCACGGTTAATGATTAAGAGCTTCCTGGTTTTCAGAATATTTTAAAAGGTCTTGAATATTGCTAAGGTTGATTTCCCTTCCCTCTTTTTGAATAAGCCCCGCTTTTTCCAATTTGGTCAAAGCCCTGGTGACCGTTTCCGTCTTGGCGCCGCAAAACTCGCCGATTTCTCTTCGGGTCCATTGATAATTCGGATGTCTTTGCTTTAAAAAAATAAGCGTTTCTATGATGCGGGAAACAACTCTTTTTCCGGTGATGTCGTTAAAGCGCTCTTCAGCAATCCTAAGATCTCTGGCCAACATGCGAGTGAGGTGCAAGAACAACTCGGGCAAATGAGACTGAACTTCTTCCGCTCCGGTATAAGGAAAAACCAAAAGTTCTCCCTCAGACAAGGCCATGGCCGACGCGTGATAATTCTCTCCCACTAAAAACGAACGGTAACCCAAAAAGAAATTTTCTCCCAAAATTCTTAAAAGGGACTCGTGTCCGTTGGGGGCCAAGTTCATCAACCCCACAATCCCTTTATTTATATAAGTCAAATTTTTGGACGGGTCGCCCTTGTTAAAAAGGATGTCTCCCTTTCTAAATTTTTTAGTGACGCCTTTTTCCAATATATTGGGTGGAAGGTTGATCCTATTGTCAAAAGCGTTGTTCAGATGCAGCTTCATTAAGTCTCCTAAACTTGAAGGCATTATAGTGAAAGCTTCATGTATACGCAAAGCAATAAGGGATCTAGTCCTTGTTTTTTTGGATTACTTGCATTGCTTGGTCAATAAAAGCGGGATTGGACAGTCCAGATTCGCTTGCAAGCTCCACCGCGTCCTCGAAGTCCATGTTTTTATACTGAACTAAATACGTTATAAGCCACCCCCCGACGCGATTGGCGGTTCCACAGTGAATAAAGAAGTTGTCCTGTTCGTTTAGTTGCTCGGAAAGTTTTTTGCAATTGTCAGGATTCAGCCCGATTTCAGTCACAATGGGAAATTGCTCATAATCTATGCCCAGATCTTTTAGCTTTTTTTCCTCCCAATCAAAGTCCATTTCAGAAGGATTTCTTAAATTAAAAACTTTTTTAATCCCCAATTCTTTAATGGCTTCCATTGTTTCCTCGCCAGGTTGGCCGGCTAAATATAAATTTTCAAGCTTCCATAGGTGGTTTAGCCCTGGAACGTCTGTCATTCTAGTGGATTTCATAAGGTTCCTTTATTTATAATTGATTAAAAGCCGCGATCACCGCTTCGGCGTCAAGGCCGTTTTTATGGTACAACTCTTCGGCTTGATAGGCCGATTGTCCAAAGTGTCCTTTCACTCCAAGAGTGGCGCATGAAAACTCAAAACCTTCTTTTTTCAGACTGTGGATCAATTGAGCGCCCATGCCCCCTATGACTTGGTGATCCTCAAGAGTTATAAGTTTTGAACCGGACTCCTTAAGAGCGGC
>JBBDND010000211.1:0-2801 GCA_040877865.1 Bacteriovoracaceae bacterium
AAGAGATGAATTTTTCCCTTTCCTCGCTTCTTGGATTAATCACCAAAGAAACATTCATGTCGATCTGAGCCTTGTATTTTTTCTTTTTTATATTCACGCCCTCGGAGACGTATTTGTCCTCGCCCAACAACTGGGCGTGTTTGGGGTCCATTCTTTCCGAGAGCTCAAAAAGGCCCTTCTTAAACAAAAAGGACTCTCCGTTAAACTTAAACTTTAGACCCGGATTGTTATAGGCCAAGTCAATAATGCGCTTTCGCAAAAGTTCGGCGTTGATGGTGTTGTCTTTGTACACTTCTTTTGCCAAAACCAATTCAATTTTGACGCCCGAATGCCCCTTGAAAGGCTTAGGCCTGGTTTTCTTGGTTTTCAGGCCCCCGTCCAAAAATGTGAAATTCTGCTCTTTTTTGGAATTGTGGTGTTTAACGGTGACTTTAAACATGTCGCTAGTTAAACAAGTCGCGGCGGCGCCAAGTCCGTTTTGCCCAAGTGTTCGGTACAAATAACCTTTGCTGTCCACTTCTTGATCTTTAAATTTAGATCCGGTTCTAAATTCGGTGTAGACCATGGGAATCTTATTAAGGGGAAAACCGATGCCGTTGTCTTCCACCACAACTGTTTTACCGTCGTCTTTTAACTGTGTTTTTACTTCGGTGACATGGCCGCGGTAAAACTCGTCGATGCAATTGTCTAGAATTTCTTCGATGGCCTTGGATTTTGCTTGATGAAATTGCACAGTTTTAAATTCAAGCGAGTCTTCGGTATATGTGTAAGTGTCAAGCTCTTCAACATCGTTGGATCCAAAAACCAAGGTTACGCGATTTCGACAATGCCATCTTTGATCTTTGGCCTCAATTTCCGCTTCTTTTACTTTTTTGGCCCGATTTTGCTTGATTGCCATATATAGGTCTTCCTCTACTTAAATTATATTAATATCTATTCTAAATTTAGAATAAGTACTATCAATTACTTAGAAAAGTCTAATTGCGTTATTTTATCCCTTAATCGATAATAGTGGCTATGAAATATTTTGTGTATTTTTTTGTTTTGTATGCCGGCCTGGGCTTTAACGCCGTCATGGCCAAAAATTCCAATATTAAAAATCTGGAATCTTTTTTTCAAGAAAATTGGAAATTAAATAAAAACAGTATAGAGCATTTAACCCAAGGTAATATTTTAAGCGAAGCCGATGTAAACTCAGAAGCCGACTGGCAAGAGTTTTCCCTCAAAGCGGCCGGTTGGCATAATAAAAAATGCTCTTTGGTGTTGCGAAAGCTCTCCATGCTTGAAAACTATCAGGAATGGATTTCTTTTATTAAATCCTCCACTTATCAGGAGAAAAACCGGCTTTTTACTTTAAAGGCCGATCACACTTTATTGCCTTATCCCATGTTGGTGCACATTATCATGGATAGACCCAACAAAGAGGGCGTCTATGACTTTGCCTTTCCCACCGGCATATTCGCGGGACTAAAAGGACGCTATCACATTAGGCAAATTAAGAATAGGTGTCTGATTTACACCGACTCTTATTGGAAAGGAAAAAAAACGAATATTCCCAACCTTGTTATTGAATTATTTTCCGAGACTTTGTCCAAAAGAGGGGCGGAATTACTTATGCGCAAAACTCAGTTTTAGGCGATACTTAACCGATACGCGAGCGCGCCGCTCAAGCTATGTCGCAAAGTTTCTTTTCTTTTGCGCCCTTTCGAGTATAGTTGTGTTCACTATGGACGTTAAACAAATCGATTATAGCGACACATACCCCATTCGCAGCCAAATGCTCAGGCCTGGCCTGCCCATAGAGACTTGCCACTTTGATGGCGACGACAACGAGCTGGCCTTCCACCTGGGAGCTTATATTGACGACACCCTGGCAAGTGTCGCGTCTTTTTATTTTAAGTCTCACCCTGGCATTATTGAGCAAGAGCATCAGTATCAGTTGCGCGGAATGGCCACTCTGCCGGAATACCAGCACCAAGGGCTTTCTCGCGCTCTTTTAAAAGCGGCTTTTCCCATCATTCAAAACAACCATGTAAGTCTGGTTTGGTGCAACGCCAGAGTCGGCGCCAGCGGTTTTTATGAAAAAGTTGGTTTTAAGAAAATAAGCGACATGTTTGAAGTTCCCGGCGTTGGCCCCCACTATCTCATGGTCAAAAAAATCGCCTCTTAGTCTTTAGTAGTCAATTTGGCGCCGCCGAACTTTTGGATGCAAACAAAATCGGCGCTCAAGCGTCCCTGTGTTGGTCATTTCTATTTGTTTTTTATGGCACTCCTGGCGAGAATCAAAAGGGACAAAGTGAGCGCAACTCAAATTTGCTTCACCACGCTTCAAAGCGCGGCTCCTCCACCTGACACACCGGTTGAACTCTCCCCTTCCCGCGCACACCCAATGCATAGATTCGCAGTCGTAAAGCAGGTAAGGACCTTTTTGATAAAGATCGCTCATGAAAGGATCCTGCTGGGCAAAATCAACGCCGACTTCCAAAGCGGAATCATCTCGCGACTCGTTTGCCACAAATTCCTCCGGCCCGTCTTGTCCTAAAGCCGCCTCGAAGGAAAAAGCGGCCAAAAAAGCCAAGCATGCAAAGATTTTAAACATCCAATTCCCAATAAGCTAAGTTCGCGCTATATATAGTTCTTATCGAGCATTGACCAAAATTTCTTTAAGAGGGACACAACATGCGTTTTAATATGCACAACCAGTTAAAAAAGAGCCTTGCCCACACACTCTTTGACGGACTTAAATCGGCCTATCCTGAAAGTAAGCTGGCCCTTGAAGACATATACTCCCAATTAGGCCC
>JBBDND010000212.1:0-2771 GCA_040877865.1 Bacteriovoracaceae bacterium
CCGAGTTGTAACTGGCCAATAAAATGTCGGTCAAAGGAGTTTCAGCGGGAAAGTTTCCGGCCAGGGCCTGGGCGGAATGCTCTTTTTGCCAATAGCGGCGCAAAAGATTGAGATAAATTGATCCTCCCTCAAGAGATTTCGCTTGGTCCAGGCGCCAATCGTGAGCTTTAGTGAGTTTGTTGGAGAGAATTCTGGTTTTGAGTTGTATATAATTCAATTTTTCCACGGACTTGTCATATTGCCAATGCGGTCTTAAGGCCAAAATTTCTTTGCTGGCCAATGATGTCACTTGCGTGAGCCCAAGCGCTTTGGCCCAGCTAATGGCCAAGGGATTAAACGAGCTTTCTTGCGCCACCAACGCCGCCAAAAGCGAGGGATTAATCTTTGCCTTTAAGGCGACTTCTTCAATTTTGGATAGGCTCACTTCTTCGCTTTTAAACGGGTTGATGTTGGCGATTTCTCTGCCGTCCCTAAAGGGGCATCGCGGGGGATTAAAATCGTAGGTGATGGGAGCCGAGTTTTTATCCCTGTAGTATAAAAATGAGATCTTATTGGCCCTCCCTGGAAGAAGAGAGAGGCGCTCAAAAATAATATTGGCAAGTTTCGGGTTTGCCGGGTCAAAAACTATCTTCTCGTTGCTCCACCACCGTTCAATCTTTTTGCCGTTGTAAAGAATTTCATAATGGAAGTTTCTGGGAATGTTTTTTTCGTCATGAACTTGCAATACCAAATCAAAGGGGGAGTGATAAAGCTGACTGCCCGGAAAAGAGGTTATTTTCGCGCTAGGCTTTGAACTGGACGAAATTCTCGTCTTGAACTCCGGGTTCACAGAAACTCCGGTGAGGGCCGGCGCTCCAAAGGGACTGTTGGGACCCGCGCATGAAAGCGTAAAAAACATGGCCAAGGCGGCTGAAAAGCTTTTTAGAATGTCCATGAGAATCCCTGTATGAAGTAAAGGTTTCCTCATTTTGCTCGAAGACATGAAGCTGACAAAGTAAAAAAAAAATCCCGCATAATTTCAGGAGTTTGCGCAAAAATCTGAAAAAAATCGCGAGGGTTATAAGTTGAATTTGCCAATTTTATGAGCTTGTTTAGGCGCGCAAGAGCTTGAAAGTTGAAAAGGGCCAAGCTCATTCTCTTTAAAAAAATTATCTATAACTTTTTAAACGCGGCCTTAAGTTTAGGATAAAGATTCGATCTTTTTTGGTATTTAATTTTTTGATAAAGTCTTATAAAACTTAAAGCGTCGTTGCCAACGTCTTTTCCGGCGCATAGTTTTTTTATGCGCTCTTCTGTCATGGATTTTTCAACTATAATTCCTTTCTTGGCCAAGAATTTCTCAAATTTATAAAACAAAACGTCTTCTTTTGCCGCGACTGATTTATGACGAGAGGACATCGCTATAAACGCCCCTATGGCCAGGGCGAAAAGAAACAAAGCTCCTGTTAAGTAGAAAGCTTCTATATCCAAGTTTAATCTTTTGGCCAATAGCTTCTGTTTTTCCCGGTCATAGCTGTCGAAAAAAGCGCTTAATTTGTAATTTAAATTATTTAAACGCTGCTTTGCCCCCACAAGACCGGAATATAGAATATTGTTTTGCCACCAAGGCCGTTTATCCGCGCCCGCTAATAGTTGTTCTGTTCCGCTCTGAATGCGGGAAGGGGAAACAAAAGCGGTGGGATCGATTCTTTTCCACGCGCCTTGATCATAATATTCGACCCAGGCGTGGGCGTCGCTTGAGCGAACCGTGTAATAGCCGCCCACTTCATTGTACTCTCCGCCTTGGAAGCCGCTCACTAGCCGGGCCGGTATTTGACGGCTCCTTAAAAGGATCCCAAGGAGCGAAGCGTAGTGGGTGCAAAATCCTGTTTTCTTTTCTAAAAAACTGGCCAAGCTTGGCATGGCGCCGGGATTGAGAGTGTATTGAAAACCTCCCGCCCGCAAGAAATTTTGGAAGGCCTGGACAAGATCATCTGGAGTTTCGCCCCGCAAGCTGTCGTTTAGCTCCTTAAAAGCATTGGGCAAAAATTGTGGCAATTGAAGGTATTCTTCTCTAGATCGGATCAGCGTGGTTTTCAATCTGGCGCCCGTGTTGGAAACCGCGGTTAAAATAATCTTTCTGTCTTTTCTATAGGTTTTAAAAGTGTTGTACGCCTTGTCTTGATAAAAGCGAGCGCTTGCGTCTGTGACCCTCAGTGGAGAGTCCAACAGAACAAGGTCTCCGTGAAGGTTTTGCTCGTATTTCATCTGGTATTCAATAGACTCTTCCTTCATGGCAAGGGGAAGCGACTTTTCCGGTGGAGCTTGAGAAGGACGCCAATTGTAACCGTCGGTTCTTATGTGAACTCTTCCCCGCCAATAGAGGTCTTTGGGCGCCAGTTCCTGAGATGTTTGAGCGTAAAAAGACGTTTTGGAGGAGAGTTTTAAATTTGAAATATCCGAATTGTTAATAGACTTTGAATAGCCTACAACCCCTTGGCCTTGCGAATTGGCGGAAGGCAAAAAACCGTGAAAGCGGGGAAAAAAGAGAAAGAGAACGAAGATTATTGGCGAAACTTTAAGCAAGTTCAGCCAAGCTTTTCTGTCAGTGGAAATTTTTTTCAGTCTAAATTTATCTTTTGGGCTTTGTTGCAATAGATGCAAGACAAGGGCGCCAAAAAAAGCCAAAAAAGCCAGGTAGTAAATAGTGTTGTTAAAAAGCGCGAATGAGCCGCTCCACAGAAGTCCAAGAATTAAGGAGGTTTTAAAGTTTGATCTTTCCTGCGCGATTT
>JBBDND010000213.1:0-2762 GCA_040877865.1 Bacteriovoracaceae bacterium
TTTCACTTTAAAAAATCCCTCTCCGGGATTGATCTCGGCGTTAAGGCGCATTTTGCTAAAGCCGCTTGCGGTCAACTCCCCTTCTTCCAGTAACATGTTAAAAGAAGCTCCCTCCATTCTAAGCTCTCTAACCGCTTGGGTTAAAAGCTCAGACAGTCGCGCCGCCGACTCAAGCCTTTTTGCGTGCAGCTTTTTTGCCAGAACGATTAGGCTTTCCCGAGTTCTGCCAAGACCTTTTTCTAACTCCCGCAAGTTGGAGTCAATATTCGTCAAGGTTTCTTTTTCTTTTAAAAAACCGGAAAGTTTTTCTGTTAAACCGGGAGTATCGGTGTTGAACTTCCTCTGCAATTTCTTATAAAGATCCAACTTTTCAATTAATTGATTTAGCTCGGGCTCGGAAATTTCATAATCAAGGTCTTTGTTTAAAAGGAAATTGATTTCTTTCAGGCCTTCCCAAGCCGCTCTAAACTTTTCAAGAATTTCGCTGTCCAGGCTTTTAGATTTGACAAGAGCTCGTTCTAGCTTGCCCATGATGTTTTGCAGCCCTAAGAACTCTTCGGTTCCTTCAAAATAAAAGTTGATTTCCTCCAAGAGCTTCTTGTTGTTTTCCAAATCAAGATATTTGTCTTTTTTTTCTTTTAATTCTTTTTCTTCTTTTAAATCCGGAGAAAGAGACTGAAGCTCTCTTAGCTGAAAATTGATATAGTCAAGCCGCTGGCTTGTTTCCAATTCTTTGTCTTGTAAAGTTTTAAGCTGTTCTTTTTGGGAAAGGTATTTTTGATACTCGTTTCCATACGCCGCTAGCAGATGGGAATTGTCGGCGAAGTTGTCCAACAGGGAAAGCTGATATTTTTCGCTGAAAAGCTTCTGGTTTTCAAATTGTCCAACCAGATCGATAAATCGTTTACCCGCCTTTGCCAACATGGAGACGGGACATTGTTGAAAATTTAGATAGGCCTTGGAGTTTTCAGACTTGTGAATGATTCTTTTAATGACAATTTCATCTTCAAAAGGATGTCCAATTTCAAAAAAATAGTCTTTTATCGCCGGGTCTTCGCTTGTGAAGATGGCTTCAACGCAAGCGAAGTCGCATCCTTTTCTAATGATTTTTTTATCGGCGCGCTGGCCTAAAATGAGTTGAAGAGCGTCAAGAATTAAACTTTTTCCAGATCCAGTTTCGCCAATGATGGCGTTGAAATGGTCGCCAAAATGGATCGTTTGGTCCTGGAATGTGGCGAAATTAGTTAAGTTTAAATTGGCTAGTTTTAGATTTTGACCCATGTCTTTCAGTCCCTTTATTTAAATGTCTCTTCTACCATGAACAAACTTTTCTTTTAAAGTTCGAAAATACGTCCGCTCTTCATTTTTTATAATTGAAATGGCTTTTCTTGCTTTGGATATATTAACTTCAACGCGTTTGTTCAATTTAAAAGCGACCTGTCCGTCCACTGTTATGCTAACAGATTCGATGTCGTCTATTAGTCTTATTTGCATCTGGTGGTTGTCCGGGATGACTAGAGGCCTGTGGGTTAAACTATGTGGACAAATGGGAGTCAATAGCATGGCCTTGACTTCAGGATGCACAATTGGGCCGCCGGCGGCCAGAGAGTAGGCCGTAGACCCCATGGTAGAGCTTACAATGAGGCCGTCGCCGGACAGATCGTATACATGCTCGTTGTCGGAGTGAACCGACAATGTGAACATGCGAGCTATGTCGTTTTTATTGAAAACCACGTCGTTAAAAAAGAGTTCTTTCTCTATTTCTTTTCCCTCTTCAACGAGCTTAACGCTAAAGAGATGCTTTTTTCTAATTTCAAACTTGCCCGCCAAAATAGAACTTAAACATTCATAAAAATCGCTTTTAGAAAACTCCGTGATGAAGCCTAGTCTGCCGAGGTTCACTCCCATAACCGGGATCTTTTCGCTTATCTTTCTGGACACGCCCAAAAAGGTTCCGTCTCCTCCAAGGGAAATAATCAGATCGGTTTTGTTAAACAAGTCTTTTTCGTTCCAAAACTCAATTTCTTTTAGCAGTTTGGGGGAAATGGCGACGCTAAAGCGCTTTTTTTCTTGTTCATGAAAAATGATTCTCTTTTTCCTCTTGCTAAGCCATCTAATGAGATTGTTTAGGGTGTTGGGCAAATCTTCAAATCCTGAAGGTTTGAGGGCCAGCCCTATAACATGAATTTTTTTGTTTTTACTCACGCGCCCGCCTTTTTTTGCATCATTATGGAGAGGGCCTCGTCCATGTCGTCAAAAGGTTTGTTGAGCACTCTGCAACCATAAGTTTTTGCTTTTTTAAGCACTTGTTCCGAGGAATAAGCGGTGATGATGACAAAAAGATTTGCAATTTCATTTAGAGAATATTTAGATTTTGCCTCTTCAATCACGTCAAAACCTGTGATGTCCTGCAGCATGAGGTCGCAGACGATTCTGTCAAAGTCTGCGTTTTTTATCATTTCGATGGCCGTCTTGCCTGAAGACGAGACCTCGACCAAAGCCCCTCGTTTTTGTAAAAAAATCTGAAGCGATTTTTGAATAAGAATTTCGTCTTCTATCACCAATATTCTCATGCACGTAATCTTAGTACAAAATGAGCTCCCTGTCCCTCAGAGATATACTCAATTTTTCCATCAAGTTTTTTTGCCAAACTTTGAGAGATCGCCAGACCCAGTCCGGTGCCTTTGTCCTTGGTGGTAAAAAAGGGGTTAAACATGTTGTCAATAATTTCCGAAGGGACGCCCGGACCGTTGTCCCTGATG
>JBBDND010000214.1:0-15122 GCA_040877865.1 Bacteriovoracaceae bacterium
GAGAAAAAGAAGAAAATACAACGAGGAGTTCGACGATCGCGTCTTTGTTATCAGCCCCAGGACATATCAAAACGGACGGTATCATTACGACGATAAAACCACTATCGCTTTGCACGGCGTTCCCATTAACGGCTGGGTGGACAACGCCAATGACAGACTTGCCTCTTTTGAAGGGGGAAACAGAAATCTCTCCACTGGTTGCGTCAACTTGGAGGCTTACGCTTTTGATTTGATCAACGAGCTCTCCCAAAACCATTGTCCCATGTATATTCTGCCCGAGGATGAAAATAATTACTTTCACATTAAAAACAGAGAATTGGCTTTTTCCACTCGCGTTCCCGAAAGAAAACAAGGCTCGGAGCCGGCAAGAAGATGCGAAGGAGGAGAGGTCAAGATTATCGATGGAACTCCCGCATGCCAAGGAGGGGACTGGGTTGAAGACTTCCGCAACGTTAATCGCTACTACTTCTCCGATCTGAGTCGAGAAATTTACCATGACGCGTATGAAATCGTTGGAGCGGAAGATTCCCGCGTTGTGGAAGAGTTGTGGCAAGAGCGCGAGCGCCTTGTTGGCAGTGTGACGGCGGGCAACATTGACGGAGAAGATTTTGAGGATCTGGCAGCCTTGACTTACGCCGCCAGCTCGGAAGAGGCGACTTCCGAAGACGCCCTCGCAAAGTTTAAGGACTTGTACAACGCCTATTATGAATTAAAAGAATACAGAGGCGTCAACTTTGACTTGCTTGGGGTTAATGAAAAAAGACAGGCCATTTTGGACTTTTATTTGGATCCAAACGGATTTGAAAAAAGCAGAAGAGAAAAAAAACGCTCCGTCTACGCGCAGATCGATCGAAAAAAAAACGCGACAGACCTATTGAGCTCCGCTCAAAAGGTGAGGTTCTTGCATCATGATTAAAAAACTTCTTTTGGTTACTCTTGCCTTTTCTTTCGCTTTCGCCGCCCAAAGCGCGCCCGCTCAAAATGTAAATGAATGCGAAGACAGCGTGGCGCGATTGTTGGCCTCGGGAGGATTTGAGGGAGAGAAAATTCAAAAATTTCTTAATCTGCAGGCGGGAATCACTTTGCATAAATTGGCCTACGCTTCACTTCGACACAGTCGAAGCCCTCAACAATTTAAATTGGAAAGGGAAATTTTAAGCATGCTGAACGAGGTTAAAGAGAATCGCGCAAACGATCCAGCATTTAATGAAGTTTATGAAATGTTCAATCATCCAGAAAACAAACTTTCGCGAACCGCCTTAAGCCGGGCCCTGCCTTACGTGAAAGACATTATTAACGAGCAGTCCGGTGAGGAAAGCTCTTTTAAAAGAAAATACTTTAATATTGGCATGGCGGACATTAAAATGCTGGCCATCTTGGCCGAAAAAGAGGCGCAAAGCGCAGGTGGATTTTTTCATCACGCTCAATACATAGATCGCGCTTACGATCAAAGCATTTTAAACTTTGCCAAAATCATCAACTCTTCAGTAAACGGGCAGTCCAATGTCTCCAAAGAACATATGCTCAGCTCCATGGATCGCCGCCTGGAAGAGCTTTATAAAAAAGCGAAGCGGTTGTTGGAAGATTTGGATCTGCCGCCAGAATGCTCCGCTCTTTTAAGTTCTTGCGTTTCCAGCGACAACGGCAAGGCCGTTATTGACGACGACTTTTTAAGTTTGATTGGCGCCACTTTGCAGGGAGCGCAAAATTTAAATCGGCACGAGCGGCTGCGCTATAACGATGTCTGGCTTTACAATAACAGCAAAGTTGAAGGGACCAGCGCTGGAAACGAGCGCAATCGCGCCAGGAATCCGCGTTCTGAAACTCCTCCCCAAGAAAGAGCTGGGACAGAAGAAGTCGATTATCAAAGCCCGACATTAAGCGATCAAGAAGTGGTGGAAAACCACTTGATTCAACATGTGTTGGACCATATTCCTTATTTATTTTCGAGAGAGGAGCTTGCGGCGGACATGGAGTTCACCTTGGCGTTGGCCCAGGCGATAGACAACGGCATTCTTCTCAAAAAAGGAGAGAAAAGAAATTTCCATGTCGGGGATAAAGAATACTTTCTGCCGGAGCTATGGAATTCCGAATATCGCGGCGGCAGGTTTTTTAGCGGAGCCAACGCCGGCGTGTCTCGATTTGCCAGATGGGCGGGAGAGGCGTGGCCTTGGGGAGAAGGGCGAATAGAGGTAGAGGTTCCGGCTCAGGTCCCGGAACGTTATCATGATGATTTTATCACGACGTTAAACGACCAAGTCAAAGATCACGGTCATCAGTTTGCTTTTGAGTTTCAAAACAAACTTTACAGCGCGGTTGACGGAAAACCCTTGCCCCGAGGAGTCGAAGCGTTTAAAAATCATCCCGCTTTCTTGAAAGGAGAGCTCAATCCCGCGAGACCCATCGAAAATTCTCCTTTGGATTCCGCCAATATAGAACTTGCGGCCAGCGAGGCAAGGGCCGGCAACAGATCTTATATCAAAGACGACAAGGTTTTTCATATTTCCGGAGCGCAGGCGGATCTTGACGCGGAGTTTAGGCGGGCCAGAATTCAGGCCGCTTCGGCCGACGCCGAGGTAGGAGAAACGAGCGGTCCTTCTTTTCCTTCTCAAGAAGCTGTTAATCAACTCGCGACAAATTATCCGACGCTGACTTTAAAATCCTTAACTGACAGAAAAAGAGCGTTTCGAGACGGCGACAGAGTTGTGGATATATATAGAGGGAGAGCCTTGACTGACACCGAAGCGGGAGACACGGTCTTGCAGGCCAGAAGAAATCACGGCATAATCATGCAAAAACAACAGTTGCCAGACAATTCCTTTGTTCAAGAAAACGCTTATGCGGTTTTAAACGGAGCGGACACTTTTGAGATGAACGGAAGGTCCTATCAGACCCATAATGGACAAGCGATTTCCGCCCAAGAAGATGACTGGATTTTGCACGATCGCCGGCATCAAAAACTGGCGCGTTTAAATTCCCAAGATAATCCAAAAGACGTGGTGTTGGGGTATTATCAGGAATTTCCCGGAGAGCGCTGCGAGCATGTGACGGTGGTGGACAAAAAGAACGCGAGACTTGAGGTGTACAGAACGGCCGCCGGCTCCACCACTAGAGTCTTCTCCACCCCCATTTTGCTTGGATCTGTCGCCGGGGATGAAAGAACGCTTTTTAGAGAAGGAACCAGTTTAAGAGAAACTAACAATAAAACCGGCGCCGGATCTTACGCTTTTCAGGCCGCTTCTGGAGGCGGCAAAACGCTCAATCTGCAGAGGATGAATTTTGAAGGAGAAACCGAGCGAGTACCTTTAAGGCTTGAATCCAGTTCAGCCTCGGCTTCCGAGTTTGAAAACAACCCGCGCTCGAGCAACGGTTTTGTCAATTTGCCAGAGGAAGCCATGAATACCTTTAACCGCGATTTTGTTAAAACGGGATGTCCCATCCACGTGCTGCCGGAGACGGATGACGTCGCTTACAGGGTGGAAGAAGGCTCTCTTAGATTGTTGCCTAAAAATATGGGCGAATTTTCTCTGGAAGGTCAAAACGATAAAAAGAAGATGAGAGACTATCATTTTTCCCCTCCTGGTGAAATCACGGCGGAACAAATCCAAATTCACATTAGAGACGAGCGCTTTAAAAATGAAACGACTCAAAAGTTTGTTCAGGCGCTGCAGGATGAAAAAAGATACATTATGGAGGACATGGGACTAACCAACGACGAGTATAATGAATTGGCAAAACTTGCTTTCGGCATTATCGGCACGGAATCAAGTTTTGGGGAGGGGGACGTAAATCTTGGCTTTATCAATGTTTATAGACTAAAGGAGAATCCTTTTGGCCAACAGATGGTGAGTCTTTTTAAAGAAGGCGGACTGCCGGGCGTGATGGCGGGATTGACGCCGGGATTGCCCGGTCTGGCGCCAAGAGCGGCCGCGAGCGCCAAAAATTATAACAACAATAGCAGAGGGGCTACCCAAATAAAAAATGTTCGTTATTACCTGAATCGGCGCGGCCCCGCGGGAGAACCGGCCCAGAGATATCAAGAAATCAACGCCGAGTCTTTAAAAGATCCCCGCAACTCTGCCATCGCCACCATGTATGTTTTGGCTGAAAAACTTCAGACCTTCGAAAGTAAGAGACATAGCCACTCGGGCATTACCGAGGAAAATAAAATGGATTATCTTTATTACATGTACTTGGGATCACAAGCGCAGATTGAAAACGGCATGGCCACGCCCCATTTAAATCCAAAGGTTAGAGAGGCCAACGCCTACGCCGATCAATTGACCATTCTTACCAAATGAGAAAATTTCCCCCTAGAGAATTGCTTGGTCATGGGAGACAATTGTCTCTGGCCAAGGAGAGAGGCGGGGGAGACACATGGAAGCGCAAAAACACAGACCTAAAAGTCACAGAGATAAAAGAGAACAAATTCACAAATTGAGAAAAAGAAACGCCGATTTGCTGCAAGAGCATAAGAGAATCGGGGAGCATAACGCCGTTATTGAAAATAAAATTTCGGCAATTGAAAAAGAAATCAGACGTTTTCGAGCGGTCAACGTGGAACTTGCCGAGAAAGTGGAATCGGAATATATAAAAGAGCAAACTTTCAAGGCCACCATAGAAAAACTTGATAGAGAAGCCCAAAATTTGGAACAAACTTATCTTTTCCAAAAGAATAGATTTGATAAAAAAGCCGCTCGGACAGAACGCTTGGAGCGAGAGTTAGAAAAACTTATGGGCAAAAAGCAGGCCTATATAAATCTTATTCAACGGGCGTCGGGTAATGAAGCGGCTTTAAAAATCCGAGAAGACAATCTTAAAAAAGCCTTGGCCCGAAATGACGACGAATTAAAAACCTTGGAAGGCAAACGGAACGCTGCGCCGGCCGGAGAAAACTTGCGGGAAAGAGTGAGAAGAATGGCCGGAGTCGACTTAAAAGAAGGGAGCGCTCTTTATCACTGCGTCCGGGAAATTATCCAGAACATGGAAGAAAACGAATTTGAAGGACTGACTTATAAAACCCGCGTCAATAAAAACAAAAACAAAATGGGAGCTCGGCTGTATTTTCAAAACGTGAGTTCGCAATATAGCGATCTTTACAGGCATCTTAGGCCGGTAATCTTGCGGCTGGGCCAAAGATTCAATCCTTATGGCGCCGAAATCCAAACCTGCGTTAAGCGGGGAGCTGGCGGGGTTGTAACGGCTCTGGATATCACTGTCGTTGTTCGTTTGGCCCAAGATCAAAAGGCGGCGAAAGCGCCGCAAGCTGAAGCCGCTTCCAGGCTATAAAAAGGGGTCAGGCTTTCCGGCGCCAACCCTTGTCACTTGGACGGCTCCCTGGGAAAAATCCACAATCGTGCTGGCTCCCACAAAATCGAGCTCTCCCGGGTCAATAATCAAGTCTAAGAAATGACCCAGCTTCTCTTCAATCATATAGGAGTAAACCTCCTCGGCGCCAGAGTAGCTTTTCGACAAATTTTTGGGAATATTAGTTCCAATAAGAGGCTCTCCCCAAGCGTCCAACAACCTGTTAACCAAAACAGAAGGAGCGAAACGCAGGCCAACCTCTTTATCCATTTTTGAGGCCTTAAGCGTTTTCGAAACTTTTTTAGTGGCCTCAAAAATAAAAGTGTAATGCCCGGGAACAGAGCGCCTAAGCAATTTAAAAGCGGCGTCGTTAATGATGGCGACTTCGCTGGCTTTTGAAATTTCGTTAACCAGCAATGAAAAATGCTTTTGGGTGTTTTCTTTTTTTAAGCGGTAAAGCTTGGCCACGGCTTCTTTGTTGTATGGATCCGCGGCGGCAATCCAATTGGTGTCGGTGGGAAAACAAACAAGTCCTCCCCGCTGAATAATTTTTTTAGCCTTCTCGATCACCCGGTCGTCCGGATCATGGCCTATTACGTATTCAATCATTGGACAATGATGTCAAGAACTGGCTTGGATGGCAACCTAAGCTTTTTTCATTTTGTCTAGATTGTCAGTTTGCATCCTTTCATACCCAAGTTCTCCCGGAGTGTAGAAGCGCTCTTTTACATGCGAGTAATTTTGCTCGGTCCAGTGGTTGGGGTAGGAGTGAGGATACTTGTAATTTTTTTTGTCGGGATGGTTATTGCGCAAGTGTGTCGGGACCTCAATTGTTTTGTTTTCTCGCACAAAGCTTAGAGCCTCGTCAATGGCCAAATAACTGGAGTTGCTTTTGGGAGCGTTGGCCAAATAAACCGCGGCTTGCGCCAATGGAATTCTGGCCTCGGGCATGCCAATTTGCTTTGTGGCGTAATGGGCGTCGTTGGCCAATTGCAAGGCTCGGGGATCCGCGTTTCCTATGTCCTCGCTTGCCGCTATGATAAGCCTGCGGGCGATAAAAACCGGGTCTTCTCCCCCGTCCAGCATGACCGCCAACCATAAAAGGGCCGCGTTGGCGTCGCTGCCCCGAAGGCTCTTGATAAAAGCGCTAATCACATCGTAATGGCGCTCGGAGTTTTTATCGTATTGTCTTTGAGAAAAAAGAAACTGCTTTTTTATGGATTCAAAATCAAGATCCGCGATCGCGTCTTTATTTTGCTCGAGAATTTCAACTTGGTTTAAAGCCGCTCGGGCGTCTCCGTTATTGTTGTCGGCGATAAAATCAACGACCTCCGGCACCAGAGAAATTGAGCGCAAATTTAAGGCGCGTTTGATGATTTCTTTAAGCTCGTTTTTTGAAAGCTTCTCTAAGTTCCAAAGTTGCACCCTGGATAGCAACGCTCTGTTCAGGGCTGTTTGGGGGTATTCTGTGGTGGCCCCAAACAATACGAAGTCGCCTTTTTCCAAGTAGGGCAGCAGAGCGTCCTGTTGAGCTTTGTTAAAGCGATGTATTTCATCAATAAATATAATAGATTTTTTGCCCTCTAGCTTGTACAGGTCTTGAGCCTGGGCAATTAATTTTCTTAAATCATTAACGCCTCCCATGACGGCGTTAAAATTGAAGAGCTCTAATTGCGCCCGCTTGGCCATGATCTCGGCCAAGGTAGTTTTGCCGGTTCCGGGAGGCCCCCAAAAAATAATATGCGGCAGTTTTTCAAAATTCAGTCTTGCAATTCGTTTTTTTGCGCCGCTTTGGCCGAAGAACTCGTCCAAGCTTGAGGGGCGAAGCTCAAAAGCAAGGGGCGAATTTGCAGTTTCATTTTTCTGGAAAAGTCCCATCTGGTCTTTCATAACGAGTCCTTTGGCATTGCGCGTCCTTTGGATTACGTTGACATTTATACCTCTTTTGCATAATTTATCCAAACCTAACTTTTTCCCTGTCGTTGACAGGCATAACGTCATAAAAAGGGGGTGATTTGGATGCAAAATATTTATTTAAGAGTGGATGAAAGATTTGGGGTGGACAAAACCCTAAGGAAATTCAAAAGAATGTGCGACCACTACGGCATTGTTAAGCAATATCGCTCTCGTCAGGAATACAGAAAACCTTCCATTAAAATAAAAGAAAAAGAGGAAGCCGCCGATAAAAGAAGAAAGAAAACCAGCTTCAAAGACCGCGGATCGTCCACAAAGTTATAAATCTAGCAATAAGTTTCAACCACCTCGTTCTCCTCCCGGGAACGAGGTCTACGCCGCCTAGGATTTGGGTTTTAGACTTACTTTTAAAATATTATTCCAGCGCCGGTGCATAATGTTGAGAAGAGTGGCAACCTGCTTGGAAGGCTGATAGTTTCGTTTGGTTAATTTAACATTTAACATATTCCAGCGAATATTGTATTCCGTCAGATGCTTTTTAAAAAACTCCTGTTTGTTTTGGTGAAGAGCGTAGTTCTCCACCGGCCGGATAAAATTCACCCAATAAGAGTTGAGCTCGTTTTTAAAGCGGGGGTCGGAGTTCTTAAATAGGAAACTGTTGAATTGATCATAGAGGTAATTAAGCTGATCGGTGTATCCATCCAGGTCCAGACCGAAGTTGCCAATAAGGCGCAATTGAAAAAGCATATTCTGGGTTTTTATAAGAGCGTGGCTTAAAGTCTGAATTAAATATTCGCGAGAATCTTTATAAACCATTAGCAAGTCAATGTCCTTGCTTTCAAAATTGTTAACTCCTGAACAGCTCTTTAGAGTTTTTTTGAGCAACTGCTCCATATTGGTCAAGATCTTTACGCATTTGTCTGAAATTTCTCCGGAAGCACCGGAAGTCGCAATGGACAAGCATTCCTTTCTCGCTTTTAAATTAATCCGGTTGATTTCTTTAAAGAGAGAATAGGTATTCTTGTAGTCGTCCAGCTCCTCGTTCAAAGCAAAGAACAAGGTTTGAAAGTCGTTTGATATGCTTTTTAATTGAGGCCTGACATAGCGGCGAAATTCATATTCGGTAATTGATATGTTCCTCATGTCATACGCGACGGTCTGAAGGGTGAAAAAAGAAAGTAAAATTGCGGCGAGTTTCATCATTCTCATTATAGAGCGCTTTTAATATAAATAAATAAAGCAAAACATAATCGTGTACAAGGCGGCGTTGGCGTAAAATATCATTCTATTTTGCTTCTTTTCCGGAGCTTGCCGGCGCGAATAATTCCAATAAATGTTCAAAAGCAAAGAGAATCCAATAGAAACCAAGTAAAAGGATTCAATGAATTGGTAAATTTCCACAAAAAACAGGCTCACGGCGCTAAAAAACATAAAAGAAAAAGAATCATGGATTATTGAGTGGATGGCCTTCCAATTTTTAAACATTTTGCGCATTAAAATTTCAAAAGGAAGCCTAAACCAATAACAGGCGCTTAAAATCGATAAAGGAATGGTGACAGCGTTTAAAGTGGTGAAGAAGTAGAAATAAAAGGGGAGCGCCAGCCAGTTAATGCCGATATAGGCCAGCCAAAAGTTTTTGGCCCAATTTAGCGCCAATTCAGGATGTTGTTTTTTATGGCGCCAACTCAGCGCCATTGTCATGAACAGAATCAACAAGACAATTGTGAGTAAATGAAACCGAATCGTCTCCATGGGGCCCCGCTTTAGTTAATTTTAGCTTAACTTTAGTTTTAGTTAGCAACTCTCATTCCACTATAAGATAAAATTTACATCACAAGTATCGCGCCGCTTCCATTTCTTTTATAGTGGCTTTAATGTTGAATAACACGCAAGAGATATTTTCTAAACTGGCGAGCTCTTTTCCTATGCCTCTGGATCTAGAGCCTTCGTTAGAAACACTTTCCATCCCGAAAGACTATATCTGTTTGGAAGGCTTTCGTTTGACTGAGAAACCTTCCCGCTCTTTTAAAGCTCTCTTCCTTGGAAGCATGGGGGCCCTGGGAGATCAAAAGGTAAGATTGTGCCCCCGGTTGGAGTGGCTTTTCCACGAGTCGGACAAGGTGGTGATAGGTCTCGATTCTTTCATCGGGGCCGCTTCCTCCAAAACGTCTCTTAAAAACAATATCCAAGAGAGGGTTTTTCAACATTTTTGCGAACAAGTCATTCCTGAAAAAATTCTTTTCAACGTTAAAAACAGGGATTTTAGCGGACATTTTGCAAGCCGTTCTCCCGCGGCGCTTAGGACTTTGGACATTGCCAAACACGCCGGCGCCGAAGTGACCGGCGTTAACGGCGAAGACGTCTTTCGCCTTGCTAAGAAACTGTACTTTCACTCTCTAAATGGGCGCAGCCTGGTGCAAGGCGCCCGCCAAGGCGCGGGTTCACTGGAAGATTTGATGTATATTGGCGAAAATCAAAAAACCGCCCTTCCCGTTCAAATGCGAAGAAGAAAACTTTCCGCGCGGTCTTTGGGGATTTTCGCCGAGCGCGGCAAGAGCCTCTCAAATGACGGTTTGGCCCTGCAAGTTGAGTTCGCTTTCTATCGTGAATGGAGAGTGGAGCGAGTTTCCTGGCGCCGCTTAAGGAATGAAAACGGAAAGCAGACCCTTTTAAGCCTCGACTAAATCAAGTGAAGAGGCCTAGTTTGTCGCCACAGAACATTCAAGCTGCAACTTTTTGCCTTCAATTTCATGACTTGTCTTTGTCTTTGAGCTCTTAAGCTCTTTAAAGGAAATGTTGGAGGTTAGCGTCTCTTCCTTTATATAACCTAGGTGTCGCTCTATCACGTTTTTAAGCTCTTGCCCCGTTTCAATGTCCACGTTGATTCTGTCATCCACATTAAAGCCCCGGTCTTTGCGAGTTCGCTGTATTCGATTGACAATTTCTCTGGCAGCTCCTTCGTCAATGAGTTCTTGGCTGAGACGGGTGTCCAGGTCAATGGTAATCCAGCGGTTGGATAAAGCGTTGGAGCCGCTCTGGGCCTCTCTTAGTATCAAGAAATCTTCTGGCTCAAATTGCTCTTCCTCAAGCTCGACGCTTTGACCTTGCTCCACTCTGGCCAGGGTTTCCGAGTCAAGACTTTGAATAAGCTTTCTATATTTGCCAAAGTTCTTGCCAAGCCTTTTGCCCAAAACGGGAGCGTTTGGAAGGCAACGCAGTTTGATATACTTTTCCTCTTTATTGGAATAGGAGATCTTTTTCACGTTAAGCTCGGTCTTGATATACCTTTCCAATTGTTTGAGCCCTTCTAGAGCCGCGTCTTTTTTATGAATCGCCGTTAGATTGGCAAGAGGCGTTTTAACTTTAACCTGGGCCTGATTTCTTTTTTGTCTTCCCAATAAAATGAGCTGTTGCATTCTGGTTACAGCGTCTTCAAGGCTCGCGTCGATGGCTTCGCTTTTGTGCGCGGGATACTTTGCAAGATGGACGGATTCATCCAAGCTTTCCCCAAACTTCTTTAACTCCAAGTAGATATGTTCGGATAGAAAGGGGGCGAAAGGGGCCATGATTTTTGATAGCTCTTTTAAGGTGGTGTAAAGTGTCGAATAAGCTTCTTTTTTTTCTTGGGTCAAGCTTTTGCCTTCCCAAAATCTTCTGCGGTTGAGTCTAATATACCAATTGGTTAAATCTTCAATAAAATTAAAAAGCTGGGGAACAACATTGTAAAGGCGATAGCTTTCCATTTCATGAGTCACGTTTTTAACTAGGGTTTGAAGCTTGGACAACACCCAACGATCTAAAATATTTTTTCCAAATTGAAGATCTTTTTCCGCGCTCCAGCCATCCACCTTGGCGTAGGTGTTAAAAAACTTAAAGGAGTTGTACCAAGGCAAAAGAGCTCTTCTCACCATGTCTTTGACGCCTTCGTCGGTGAATTTAAGTTCTTCCCCTTTGACCAGGCCGGAAGTGATAAAGGTCAGTCTTAAAGCGTCCGCTCCAAATTCTTCCATTAAAATGTCGGGTTCTGTGTAGTTCTTTAAGCGCTTGGACATCTTCTTTCCGTCTCCGGCCAGTACCAGCCCGTTCACCACAACGTTTTTAAAGGCGGGTTTGTCAAAAAGGGCGGCGGACAAAACAGTCAAGGTGTAAAACCAGCCACGAGTTTGATCCAGGCCTTCCGCGATAAATTCGGCCGGGAACCCTTTTTTAAAAACGTCCACATTTTCAAAAGGGTAGTGGAGCTGGGCGTATGGCATGGAGCCCGACTCAAACCAGCAGTCAAAAACTTCGGGAATTCTTTTATAAACCCCGGCCTCGCCGTCAACACTGAATTCCAGGCCGTCCACTGTTTCGCGGTGAAGGTCGTCCACTTTGACGCCCGTGTATTTTTGAAGCTCTTCAATGGAGCCAATACAAACGGATTTCTCGCTTTGATCATTGATCCAGACGGGAAGAGGAGTGCCCCAATAGCGTTTTCTGGATATGGCCCAGTCTCGGGCGTTTTCAAGCCATTTGCCAAAGCGACCTTCTTTAATGTGTTCTGGCACCCAATGAATTTGTTGATTGGCATTAATCATTTTATCTTTGATCTCGTCGACATTTAAATACCATTGAGGCATGGCCATATAAATCAAAGGCGTGTCGGTGCGATAACAGAAAGGGTAGGAGTGAACAATAACGGATTGATGAAATAGCTTTCCGTTTTCTTTTAACGTCCGGATAATTTCCTTGTCCGCGTCTTTGATATAAAGACCGGCAAAGTCTGAAACTTCTTGGGTGAATTGGCCCTTTGTGTTGATAGGTTGCGCTATGGCGCGAACGCCGTGTTCTTTCAAGACCCTGTTGTCGTCTTCGCCAAAGGCGGGCGCGGCGTGAACAATTCCCGTTCCGTCTCCTGTGGTGACATAGTTGTCGGCCAGCACTTGAAAGGCGCCTTCGTCTTTTTTGTCGGAAAAATAAGGAAAGAGCGGTTCGTACTTAAGCCCTGTAAGCTCTTTTCCCAAGGCTATTTTTATTTCTTCAAAATCATTGCCTTTTTTATAGGATTCGACTCTTTCTTTTGCCATCCAAATCTTTTTATCCCGCGTCCTTTCATGAACAAGAACGTATTCTATTTCTTCGTTTACGATAAGCGCGAGATTTGAAGGAAGCGTCCAGGGGGTGGTTGTCCAAGCGCTGAGGTGTTCGTCTTTTCCCTCCAACTTAAACAAAACGGTGACCGCGGGGTCTTGAACGTCTTGATAGTTTTGGGTGGCCTCAAAGTTGGAGAGTCCTGTCTCTAGCTCTGTGGAAAAAGGCACAATCTTATTGCCTTGGTAAATGAGCCCTTTGTCCCAAACCTCTTTAAAAACCCACCAAACACTTTCCATGAAGGTGGGGTCCATTGTTTTATAGTCGTTTTCAAAATCAACCCAGCGGCCCATTCTTTCCACTGTTTTTTGCCACTGAGAGGTGTAGGTCAGAACGATATCCCGGCACTGGTCGTTATAAGATTTGACGCCGTTCTTTTCCACATAGTCGTTGGCGCTCATGCCAAATTTTTTATCAATTTGCTGCTCGATGGGAAGTCCGTGGCAATCCCATCCCCATCTGCGGGAAACGTGCCTGCCTTGCATGGTAAAGTAGCGGGGGATGATGTCTTTGAGGGCGCTGGCCACTAAATGCCCGTGGTGAGGCAAACCTGTCGCAAAGGGAGGGCCGTCATAAAAAATATAGGGAGCGTTGTCTTTGGTTTGTTCTAAAGACTTTTGAAATATCCGATTTTCTTGCCAAAAATTTAAAATCTGTTTTTCTGTTTCCACGAAAGAAAAACTTTCTTGGCCGCTGGCTTGGGAGCCTTTATTTTCGGTGTTAGACATCCTAGTTATCTCCTCAATTATTAGGCGAATTTTGCCTTATCTTTGTAACAAAACGAGTTTAATTTGAATAGGTAAACATTGGAAAATGCTGGTCGATAAGCCAAATAACAGGAGTTGTTTTGCAAAGTCGCTTATTGTTGGTCTTATTAATCTTTTCTTCATCTGTTTTTGGATTAACCCAAGAAGACGTCGATTTGCTTAGAAAAAATGACATATTGAAATCAAAAGTCGCTCTTCATACCGATGATTGGGCTGTTAAGCCTTTAAAAACAAAAGACTTTCACGGCTATAAAAATCAGAAACAAAGTCTAATCGATTGGAAGGGCTTGGATTCCAATCAATGGCTCGATTTTAATCATTGGAAGCTGCAACGCAAAATGAGAGACGCAAATCCCGATTGGAAAATCCAGCTGCGGGACGCTCGGCACAAGGAAGTGGCGGGGCAGGTGATTCAATGCCTGAACAGCTGTTCCATTTTTAATGAAGAAGGACCGGCCTCGGCCCAATTTGGCGGCTTGATTATGGAGGGAGACGAGTTTGTGACTTCGACCGATTCTTACGCCTGGATAGCGCTGGTGGACGGCAGCATGATCAGAGTGTCTCCCAACACGTCTTTTTCTCTGTTTGAAGTCAATATTTCCAAAGAAAAAATCCTTTTTTCCGCGCGGTTAAACCAAGGCCACGTTTATGTTCAACACCGCCGAGTGGGAACTTTTAAGAAAAAGGACCGGGCCGAAACGGATCTCGCCTTTTACCCCCTGTTGATAAAGAAGGCCAATAGAGAACATTATATGCGACAGGAGTATCAATCGCTTAACGCGAGTCAGAGAATGATTTATTCATTGGAAAAAAATCCCGGACATGTAAGCCAATATCACCAGCTAAACAGGCTCTTGGCCCAAAAAAAGCAAAAGTTTAAGCGCTTTGACTCTGAGATCTTTTTTGTGAGCGCCAACGCCAGTTTCTTGTTGGAAAACGCCCACTTTCATTTGTTTCATGAAACGACAGGAGAGACTCTGATAAAACTCGTTTCACAAGTTGAAGGCTTTGCCTCGTCGGATCATCGGGAGAGCTCGGGCGAAGCTTTTTTTAGAGGATATAAAAATAAAAGGTCTCAAAAAATTCCCGTCGACACCTGGCACTCTATGAATCCTGAGGGAAAAGAGCTAAGCGTTCGGCATGTGATGGAAGAAAAGTTTGAAATAGTAGACCATTTTACTAAAAGGATTCCGGCATTGCATTTAGCTCGGGAATTTTTTATTAGAAAACGGGCGCGGTTTTTAACTCAAGACTTTGACGAGCAAACGCTTGCCAAGAATCATGGATATCGTTTATGGGGAGAAAAAGACGAGGATTTGAAGCGAAGAAAGAGCTTTTTAAAGGAATACACCCGCAGAGTCGAAACAACTAATCTTCGTTCAATAAAAAAGGTGTTTAAAGACAAAAAACTTGAAGGGTTTGGGCGGGCTTATTACGCCGAAGCGTTGAACCGAACGCTTATGGCCTTAAAAAAACATCGCGGCTACAATAGGCAAGTGATTAAAGAAACAAGCGAAGCCCAATATTATTTATGGATCATTAAAAATGCCGACAACTTCTTGCCAACTTATCTTAGGTAGCGCCTCGCCTCGAAGAAGGGAACTGATGGTTTGGAGCTGGCTTCCTTTTAAGGTGGTTGTCAGCGACGTTGAAGAAACCAGCCAGGAAACCGACCCCCTTAAATATGTTATGGATCTGGCCGAACAAAAAGCTTTGGACGTTTATGGCAAAGTTAAAGGAGAGTTGGACTTTCCCGTTGTCATGGGCTGCGATACTATTGTTGTTTTCCAAGACCGCGCGCTGGAAAAGCCAAAAACAACTGTCGAAGCCAGATCGATGTTGGAAACCTTGAGCGGGAGCGCTCATGAAGTTTTAACGGCTGTTTCCATTGTTTCTCCGGCGGGATCTCGAAGCTTTTACGACAGAACCTTTGTGAGGTTTGAAGACCTTTCTTCTGACTTGTTAGAGCTTTATTTAAAGACTGGAGAATCAATGGACAAAGCC
>JBBDND010000215.1:0-2723 GCA_040877865.1 Bacteriovoracaceae bacterium
CACCATTTGTCTTTATAGCTTTTCAAGGCGTTCTCATACATGGGGATCGCTTTGCGATAGCGTTTTTTATTATAGTAAATTTCCGCCAAAGAGATTTGCGATTTCACCTTGGTGATTGAGCTGGATTTGGATTTTTTGTTGGCCTTTGAAAAATACACCGCGGCGGACTTGTGATGTCCGGCCTCTTTTGAATTAAATCCCAAGATATAATAGACGTCGGATATATCGCGATAGCTTGGAAACTTCCTGGTAATCACAACGCTCAACTTGTTGGCCTTGGCAAAATAGCTGGCGGATTTTGAAAAGAAACGCGACTTGTTGGTTTTTCTTCTCGTCGCGTCCGGCAACGCCATGTATTCTTGATTTTCCTTTTCTCGCCACAGCCTGGCCTTTTCTAAATTTAATTCGGCCATTCTTAATAGATGGTCCGGATTTCGCCCGTTGACCTGGGAAGAGAGTCTTTCAATCTCGGACAATTCTTCGTCAATAATGCTTATAATTCTTTGGCGTCTCTCGTCCAACGTCAACGACATGGCCGTTTGAGCGGAAAAGAACAGTAATAATATGATTAGCGCGTTTTTTTTCATTATCTAACACTCCGACCCAAGAGCAAAGACGTAATCCCCCAGCTCGTCGGCCCAAAATTCTCCGTTAAAGTTCCAAAAATATTGTTTCTCGTTTCTTTGAATGTATTTTACGTCGCCTCGTTTGCCTTGATCTTCTTCATAACGATAAAGCCTGGCTTTTCTTTGCTCCAACACCTCAAGCTTGATATAGCTCATGCCCTCAAATGCTTTATACAATTGAGCGTATTTGCCGACCAAGCGGCTTTTCACATAAGCGCCCATAATGTTTTTTTGCGATTGAACCACTTCGTTTAAGTTGTTAATCAACACATTTCGAAATGAAGAGCGGGGCATATTCTTGGTTTTTTCCAGCTCTTTTGCCGCTTGGATAAGAGACTCTCGCACTTCTTGGTACGATCCTTCCCGATAAACGCTCTTCAACAAACGGGTTAAAAGGGGCGTGTCGCTTTTTTTCAACTTTTCATAATCAAGCATCAAGCGATAAAAATATTTATAATTTGTCCTGTTGCGCTTTAGATACAAGCGAAGCCGCCTGGCGGGTTTTAAATACTCGTCGTAAAAAGAGTCGCTTATTTTTTTTGCGTCTTGATACAAACACATCTTCAAATAAGTCAACGCGCGCAGAGTTTCAATCTCTGGATTAAACACGTAATCAAATATGGGAGCTTTATAAGTGACCAGTTTACCCAAGGTTCTATTGTAATTTTTTAGATAATAACTGTTCCAGGCCTCTTCAAACAACACTTCCGGCCAAATGGGAGAGGTTTTGGGAATGTCCAAGAACTTCAAATCCGCCTCTTTATATCTCTTTGCCCCAAACATGGCCCGCGCCACGCCGAGCTCGCAATAATCGCGATTAATCTGCAATTGATTTTGAACCGCCGGCAAAGAGGTTTTTCCCGACATGCTTTCGCTCGCCCGCTGACATTCTTTGAAATACTTTATGCTGTCGTCATTTTTTCCAACGCTGGCGAAGGCCGCTCCCAATAAATTGGCCGCAAAGGGATAGACGGGGTGGTTTGGATTGATATTGGCGGCGCGCTTGATCGCCTGAGCCGGCTTGCCCTTTCTCAAAGCCTTTTTGGCCAAGACAAAACTTAAAGAGTTGGATTTGTTTCCTCGCAGATATTTTGCGGGCAAAGTTTCAAACTGGCGCGGGCCGGCCACGGCTATTATTTTTTCAAGCGCCTGTTCCAAACTCGAATCCAAATTTTTATTGGTGCGTATAAGATACTCTTTCATAAAGGGAATGGCGGCGAAATAATGGCCGCCATTGACCAACTCAACAACCAAAGCTCTGTGCTTTGAAGTCAAAGCGCTCCTGGAGCGATAAATCTTTTCAGCCTCGCCAAAGCCGGCGAAAACATCAAGAACAATAAAACCTGTAAGCGCGATAATTTTAAAGAACATCCTGTTCCTTCCTGATTTTTAACTTAAAATTAAAATGTGTAATTCAAGCCAAGTTTAAAGTCGTAGTAGTGATTCCAACGCGTTTCGCTGGTGTCTCGATTGGAAACATCCTCACTCACCATCTCGACATTCATGTGCAAACCTTCTATTCTCATTTCCGCGCTCCAATTCTGGGTAATGTAAAAACGAAAGTTGGTCATCCAAGTGGGAGCTGTAGTCGTGTCTTCTGTAAGCTCGTCCGAGTCTGGGGAGGCTTGGTCAAATTCGTTTCGATTGTCCAGCGTGGTTACGTTGGCCACGCCAGCGCCAAACATCCAATCGTAATAAAAGATTTTATTAAACGTGTTGATCTTGGCGTAAAAGGGAGCCCAAATCGCCATAGCGCTCATGGAAGTGTCCACCTTGCGATAAAAAGCCACAGCCGCTCCTTGCTCGTTTACAGAGTCGTGAGTGGAATTGGTGGAGCCGGAAGCCAGGGTGTAATTCACTTCAAAGCCCCAATCTTCCTTAAAGAAAAATCCGCCGTGCAAAGAGACCTCGTTGCTATTTATAAAAGCGCCGTTAATTTGTCTGCCAAACAAACCGCCAACGTAAATCTTTTTATTTTTTCTGAATTTTCTATTTTGCAAAACATAGATTTCTTTGTCTTGATCCAACCAGGAAAATTCATACACGTTGTCTTCAGCGGCGAATATTTGAAATGAAGCGACTAAACACACAAAAGAA
>JBBDND010000216.1:0-2696 GCA_040877865.1 Bacteriovoracaceae bacterium
GTTGGATACAAATCCCTCTCACAAAAACGCGCACAAGCAACTAATTTTATTGAATTTGTCGAGAGCGAGAGAGAGAGAGGGCACTTGAATAAAAGATCGTTCCAAGCAGGGCAGTGGTTTCTAAAAACGCCAGAAGCCGCGGAAAAAGAAATTCGCCATGAGCTTCAAAACAATGTCCAAGAAGATCTTGATAGCTCGTTTGATAACTCCTTTGATAACTCCTTTGATAACTCAAAGGTGCCCGAGAACATACGGGTCGCTCTGGCTCCATTTGTTCCCAAAGCCGAATTTGAACAGCCCAATGGCCTGAACAAGTATTTCATCCCTGGATGGAAAGGCGAATCCCTCACTTCAAAAAGCGTCAAAAAGTTTAATCAGGTTCTGGATTTTTTGCATGAAGACGCAAAGGCCGCCCTGCTGAAACACAGCAATTTTAATAGAAAGCTAAAGATTTCCATATTTGAAGAATTTATATCTTATGCCGAATTTAAAACCTGCATTTGCTCTGACTTGGAAGATTATGGAGCTTTTTGGAAGGAGACCCGCAACCCTGATTCAAAGTATAGGGAAATTCTTGACGAATTTATCAACATCTTTTGCTTTAGAGTCGCCGTTATCTATATTTTAAAAATTCGCTTTATCAGCGTCTTGATGGAACAAACAGAACTCTCTTTTGAGATAAAAAAATTGCTTTATCCCAACTCCTTTTTGACCAACGTGTTCCAAAAGGGCGGGAAAAACGAGTTAAAGTCAAAAGCGTTAGAACAGAATATTTTTAGTTGGTACCGCCCGGCCGAAAATTGTCAGGGCTGCGTCTCCAGCCTGCGCGACATTTCTTCCGAACTCAACGTGACTGAAATCATCAAAAATATTTCTTTAAAATCGGAAGGGCTTCTAAAGAACGCGACCCACTATTCCCACGCTTTGTCGCACAAGAATTTTGGCCTGTTTCTTAATTCTCTCCTGATAAACTTTCCTTTATGGTTAAACACCCAAAGCCATCGTCCATTTTGCGGCATAAAAACAAATTCTCAGGACATGGAAATTTTAAGCTGCAAATTTGGCGGGGATTATTTGGAGTCTCTGGCGCTTTCACACTGGCTGGCTCAAGACGCGAACAAGCTTGTAAAATGGGACCAAATCCTTTGCCCCGATTTCAAACGCAATGATTTTGAAGCGGGCAGTTATTGGAAAATTTTCAATGAATTGCAGTTTTTAACCTTTTTGGCCCAAATCGCCAATGACAAAGGCAAAGATCCAGTAAGCTTTGTAAGCCAAGTCTCCAACGGCCATTTAAGAAACAGAAAAAGCTCAAACCTGGCTCAGAAGAGCTTGGTTATGAACGACATTTCCATGAACCGCTCCACTTATGATCGGGTCATACTAAATCTTACCGAATATCCAAAGAACAACTCCCAACACTTTTTAATGGCGAAGATTCAAGAACAGGCCTCCTCGCTTAAAGAAGACGGTTGTTTGTTTGTTTTAAGCTCAAAGAAACTGTTTGTCCCGAGTCAAAAAGCTAAAGTGGAAAGCTTGCTTAAACGCTTTAGAGTAGAAGGCATTTTTAATCTGGAAGAAGTCAAAGGAAAGGGAGAAGTTGGCTCCTTTATTTACATTTTTTCAAAGCAAAGCCGCGGCTTTAATATGGAAAAGAAACAAACATGTTTCAACTTTCGGCTAAGCGCCCACTTGGACACCTTTCAACATTATTCCCAGCTTACAAAACTGATTCAAGGTTTTTTTATCGACAACTTGGGGGACGCGCCGGCCCTTTACCAGAAATCCTTCAGTAAAGCGCGGTTTGAATTTTTTCAAGACGCCATTGTGAACGGGAGATTGATCCATTCCTCATCCAAGGACTCTAACAAAATTACTCATCCCCACTTTTTTAACAATCTTTTAAAGTCTTGCCATCCGCTTGATTATTTTTTTGACATTCACGCCGTGGACTTTAACAAGAACAGGCGCCATGAGGATCCCATTTTTGAATACCAAAGCGCCAATCCTGGCGACGAGGCTCCTTATATCGTTATTGTGGATCTTAGAAACAAAGAGAAGACCCAGCTAGAGATCATTCTTTCTAAATCGTTGGAAGTTAAATCTTATGAATACGGACATTCCATGTGTTTCTATTTTGGAGTCTATCCAAAGTGGCCAAACATCAGCATCGACGCTATTAAAGATTTCTTTGACTCCGCCATTGGAGCACAGATAATCGACCTCACTTTTAACGGAGAGCTTAAAAAGGTTAAAGCAAACCTGTCAAAGTTGTTGCTGCCCGATATTTTTTATCAGCACAAGGAACTGCCCGAACATGTTGCCAGAGGACTCTCTTTGCTGGACAAAAGTTCGGAAGAAATTTTAGAAATGCGCCCTTCGGTCATTAAGGACGAATTTGCCCAACTGGAGCTCTTATCGGGAGAAGTCGCCAAAAACTATCCTTGCGCCACCATAAACAAATTGTCCGCTTTTAAGCGCTCGCTGCAAAAATCCTTGGACATGCTGGGTTCTAACGACAAAAAGATGGCCATTAACTTTAACAATCCCATATTAAAAACGCCTCTGGTTTTGTCGAAAACTTATCCTATTTACCCCGACAACGAAGACGTGTTTGTTGATTTTCCCAACGAAAATTCCCTAAATTTAATTCATTACCCCTTGGAAAAAGCCAAGCAGAAGATTTTAGACAACGA
>JBBDND010000217.1:0-14885 GCA_040877865.1 Bacteriovoracaceae bacterium
AAAACAGAGTCGTCTGGATCTCAAGCGTATTTGGGAGATGTCATAAGCCATGAGATCGGACATCTTTTAGGATTGAACCATTCTGAAGTCGGCCAATCATCCATGATCTTTTCTATCTTTAAGGGACAATATTCTCCTCATTCGGACGATATTAAAGGCCTGCAAGATTTGTATTCCACGAGTCACTTTCGAGGAATAAAAGGAAAAGTCGTGGGAGAGAACATGGCGCCGGTTTTTGGGGCCCACGTTCAGGCCATTGACGTCGAAAGCAATCAAGTGGCGGCCGGCGTTTTTAGCGATGAGCAAGGAAACTTCTATTTTAAGGGGCTTGAGGCAAACAAAAGCTACGCCCTTTATATGAACCCTATTAGAAGCAAAGAGAATTTGCCCGAATACTATTCCACTTTTCAAGCAAACTTTTGCGACGGGAACAGTTTTCAGCCAAGTTTTTTTTCAAAGTGCGGCGGCAGAAATTTAGGGCGGGCCCAAATTATCAAAGTGGACTCAAACAGTGTTGTTAACGTTGGAAATTTTACGGTGAAGTGTTCCACTTCCGCCCACCCTGAATATTTAAGGCAAAAATTAATCGCGGATGAAGATAGTTTTTATACCGCCATGGATTATTTGGACGATTATAAAACTCACGCGACTTTTACCGGTTATTTTTCTCAAAATGATTTGAATAAAGAAGAGGACGGGAAAGGAGACAGAATTAGACTTGATTTATCCGGACTGGACGTTTCATCATTGCCTTCGACGCGAGTCCAGATTTCCGTTTCAACTGAAAAACTTGGCACGGCGGCGGGAGCCGTTATTTACTCTCATAGAGCCGACCAAGATTCCGCCGTCAGACATTCGTTTGGAACCGAACCTTTGACCGGCAAACTAGAGTTGGATTTTTCATTTTCATTGGCGCTTTCATCCGACAGCGACGACAATATTTTTGATTTGAGCGTTTTTCCATATGTGCCGAGTCAAAGTGAAAAAGTAGCTATTTTCGCCTCTCCCAATTTGTTAACCAATAAAACCGCAATATACTTTTTGGCCATAGAGGTTCAGGCTCAAGAAAGTTGGGAGTTTTTCCCGTTACAGGCGCGGGACGATTATCCATATCAAGACAATTCTAACTGTTTGGAAGGCGCAACTCGCCAAACAGCAAGCGCCTATAATCCAATTTTAAGTTCCGACAACGAGGGGTTGGAGCAAAATCAGTCTGTTTCTTGCGCCACTATTGACCTGGGAAGTGGCGGCCCTCCCGGGGGAGGTATGGCAAGTTTTCTGGCGGGAATTTGTCTGAGCGCGTTTTTTGTCGCGCTACGCGGAAGAAGAGACGATTTCTTTGTCTAAACCCTTATTTTTTTATATTATAAACAAGTAATAATCCCGCAACCAAGGAAAGGTATGAGAAAATTGATCATTTTGGCCCTCCTGGCCGGAAGCTTTGCGCACGCTCAAAATCTTCTGACTGAGAGGATATGGAAAATCTCAGATAGAAAAAGGTCCATATTCTTTGATCAGGGTGTTTTTCATTCCGATCTTAAACCCCAGCCAAAAACATTGCTTTCGATAAGAAACAGCTATCAACCTTCCAAGGGCTATGAAAGAATCGTTTTTGATTTTTCAACAAACCAGCCCCCCAAAGTTTATGGACATATTTCCAAGAAAGATAAAAAAATTCGGTTGGACTTTTTTAACACCGGGCTTGAAAAGTCCCTTGGTTCGGTTTCCAATGTAAAATACGTTAAAAACTTGGATTTTTTTAATATAGACAAGGACAAGCTCTCAGTAGAGCTTTCCTTTAAAGAGAACGTCAGCTTTGACATCTTTTATTTGGAAAATCCGGGAAGACTTGTCATAGACGCAAAAAAATAGGAGTCAAAAATGTCATCCAAGAATGACACTACAATAAAGTTAAATCCTCAAGTTGAGCAGCTATCTGAAATGCCAAAAGAAGTGGTGGTCATTCCCATTGTGAACAGCCCCATATTTCCAGGCATGATCGCGCCCATCATTCTCAGTGAGGAAAAATTCACTCCCGAGCTGGATCAACAAGTGGCAAAATCCGGATATGTCGCTCTCAATCTCGTCAAGTTTAAAGAGATGCAAGAGGTGATGGAAAGCTTGGAGGACGACGAGGAAGACTTTGAAGAAGATGAAGCTTCTGTCGAAGAATACGAGATGGAAGCCTATGAGCCGGACTTGAAAGATTTGACCTCAAAAGACATTTATAAAGTTGGCGTGCTTTGCAAAGTGGTGAAAAAGTTAAAACTTCCAGACGGCTCTGTAAATCTTTTGGTGCACGGATTGAAAAGGTACAGGATCACAAGTTTTATTCAAGAGAGTCCTTTGCTGATCGTTAAAACAGAGGTGTTTGAAGACGTTCACGAAGCTGACGAGGAGCTGGACGCTTACACTCGCTCGGTGATTAATCAGGTAAAAAAGCTAAGCGAAATAAATCCTTATTTTAATGAAGAGATGAAGCTTGCCATGCTAAATTCCCCTTCGCCCGGCTCCTTGGCCGACTTGGTGGCTTTTGCCCTGTCTTTGGACGTGCCGGAAGCCCAGGACTTTCTGGAAACTTTGGTTGTGAAAAAACGTTTCGCCAAGCTTCTGGTCTATTTAAAAAGAGAAAAGGATGTGGCCGACATCCAGAAGAAGATCACAGACGAAGTTAACGACAAGGTTAATAAATATCAAAGAGAGTATTTCTTAAGAGAACAGCTAAAAGTTATACGCTCTGAGCTAGGCATGGACGAGGATGAAAAGTCCCGCGACATGAGCAAGTTTAAAGAAGCGATAGAGGAAGCCGGCATGCCGGAAGAGGCGAAAGAAGCCGCGATGGAAGAGTTGGAGCGGCTAGAATCCATCCCTGATTCTTCTCCCGAATATAATGTGACGAGAACTTATTTGAATTGGATGACCCAGTTGCCTTGGAACAAGGCGACCGAAGACAAGGTGGACATCTCCAAAGCCAAAAATATTTTGGAAAAAGATCATTATGGTTTGGAGAAAGCCAAAACCAGAATTCTAGAATTTCTGGCGGTAAGACAATTAAAGCCGGGATATGACGGCACTATATTATGCTTGGCCGGTCCTCCAGGCGTTGGTAAAACTTCATTAGGCCATAGTGTGGCCAGCGCCTTAAACAGGAAATTTTACCGGTTCAGTCTGGGAGGAATGCGCGACGAAGCCGAGATTAAAGGTCATCGCCGCACTTATGTTGGGGCAATGCCCGGCAAGCTTATTCAAGCTCTCAAGCGAGTGGAAGTTAACAATCCAGTCATTATGTTGGACGAGATTGACAAGCTTGGCAGGTCTTATCAGGGAGATCCCTCTTCCGCGTTGTTGGAAGTGCTTGATCCCGAACAAAACAGATCCTTTATTGACAATTATTTGGACGTGCCTTTTGATTTATCCAAGGTGCTCTTTATCGCCACCGCCAATTATATAGGGGAAATTCCCGAAGCGCTCTTGGACAGAATGGAGCTTATTGAGCTTAGCGGCTACACCATGGAGGAGAAAACCCATATTGCCAGCAAGTGGGTAATTCCAAAACAGTTAAAAAAGCACGGCCTGGCCGCAAAAGATTTTAGTTTGACCAAAACCGCCATGAAAGCGCTTATTCAAGACTATGCCCGGGAGCCCGGCGTTCGGAGAATGGAGCAGTATATTGCCAAGTTGTGCAGACACGCCGCTTTGGAAAAGGTGTCGGCAAAAAATAAAAAGGCCAAAAAGTTTTCACCCACTCTAAAAGATTTGGAGGAGATTCTAGGTCCAAAGAGATTTCAAAGCGAGGTGGCCCAAAAACCGCTTAATCCGGGCGTGGTCACAGGCTTGGCCTGGACTTCTTACGGCGGCGAGATCCTTTTTGTGGAAACGCTACCGCTGCGGGGAAAAGGCTTTAAACTTACCGGCCAACTTGGCGATGTGATGGGAGAGTCCGCAAGCCTGGCGTACAGCTACGTTAAAGGGCTTTTGCAAAGCGAGCTGGAAAAATCCAAAGAAGGAAAGCTTTCCAAGACCAAAAGGAAAGTCGCTCCTTCTGAAAACAACCCCGAAGAATCTTTGGATTTCTTGGCCAATCACGAAGTGCACTTGCACCTTCCCGCGGGAGCCACTCCCAAAGACGGCCCAAGCGCGGGGGTGACCATGGCGCTGGCGCTGTATAGCCTTGCTAAAAATAAAAAAGTCCGCGGGCAAGTCGCGATGACTGGAGAGCTGAGTTTAACCGGCAAAGTGCTGCCTGTAGGCGGCATAAAGGAAAAAGTGCTGGCGGCCAAAAGGGCTGGCATTAAAGAAATTATACTTCCAGATCAAAATGAAAAAGATCTAAAAGAGGTGCCTGATCGGCATAGAAAAGGCCTGAAGTTTTATCCGGTAAAGCATTTTGACGACGTCTTAAAGATCGCGTTGAGAAAGTAAGAGTTCAAATAAAAAAGGCCAATATTTTGGCCTTCTTTTATTTGTAAATTTTTTTTGGTTCTTAAAGTCTTAGAATTCTTCTGAATCGTATTCCTCTAAAGGAGCGTGTGAAACTTTTCCGGCGGCTATTTCTCTTAGCGCTGTCACAACTTCTTTGTTTTTGCTTCTTACAAGAGGGTCGGCGCCTTCTCTTAATTGCTTTACTCTTTTAGCGGTTAGATGAACCAATTCATATCTGTTTTCAACCTTTTCAAGGCAATCTTCGATTGTTACTCGAGCCATTAAGCACCCCTTAATAATGTTCAATTAAACATCAATTTATAATTTCTTTAGCTCTCTTTGTCAAAATATTAGTCAAAATTTTAATCTAATACATCGCGTCTATCTCGGCCTGGTAATCCTTAAAGAGCTTTTTCTTTTTAACTTTTAGGGAGGGAGTGAGGTAGTTTTCGGGGCTCAACTCGATAGGCAAAATATAATAGTCTTTTATCGTTTCAAAGGGGGCCAGTTTTGAGTTCACGATTTCTAATTCGTGTCGAATTATTTCATGTATTTCCGGATGGTTGGCAATTTCCATGAAATCTAAATCGCTTGAGATGTTAAAATGGTCAAACTCTTTGAGGAAAGTTTCTTCTTCTATTCCTATTAGCGCTGTCAGATAGTTTCTCTTGTCGCCAACCAGGGCGCAGTGGCTGATATGCGGTTGAAGTTTGGCCAGGTTTTCAATTTTTTGCGGAGGAATGTTCTTTCCTCCAGAGGTGATAATAATGTCTTTTTTCCTGTCGGTTATCATGAGGTAGCCGTCTCGAGTAAACTCCCCGATATCGCCGGTGTGAAACCATCCCAGCTCATCAATGACCCGCCCAGTTTCTTCAGGATCTTTATAATATTCTGAAAAGAGAGCTTCTGATTTTATAAGAATTTCTTTATCGGGCCCAAACTCTATTTGCGCGTCTCCAATAGGTTGGCCAACCGAGCCGGCTACCTGTTTGGTAAAAGGATTTAAAGCGCAGGGAGCGACGGTTTCTGTGAGACCGTACCCTTCTAAAATAGTAAGGCCGGAGTATTTTAAAAAGTGAATAATCTCCACTGACAAAGGAGCTCCGCCCGAGATGAAGTATCTAATGCGGCCGCCAAACATATTGTAGATTTTGGAAAAAACCAATTTATAGGCCAGTTGATATTGTAATATTCTTTTGGTGGAAGGGGTTTTATCTCTGTCGAGATCGTTAAAGTAATTTTGCGCGGCTTCTATTGCCCAATCGAAAAGGTGCTGCTTTACCAGGTTGCTCTCTTCCAATTGGCTGTTAATTTTAGCGTAAATCTTTTCAAATATTCTGGGCACCGAAAGCATAATGGTGGGTTTGGCCAAATTGATGTCGTCAAAAATAGTCTCCATTGATCTGGCGTAAACGCTCTCCCAACCAAAAATAAGAGGAAGCAGGGAGTCGGCGCGGCCAAAAACATGGGAAAGCGGAAGAAAAATCAATGCCCGATCGTGAGCGGAAAAGGCGTTATGACTGAACTTTTTTACGTTTAAAAGCATTTGAACCAGAGCGCTCTGCTTTATGACGGCGCCTTTTGGATCTCCGGTGGTGCCGGAAGTGTAGATAATGCTGGCAATGTCGGATTCAGGCGTTTCGCCAATCAATCGTTCAAACAGGTCTGGATTGTGCAAAGCTTCTTCTCTGCCTTCTTGCAGCAGATCGGAATATAAATAGACGGCTAAATTTGAGGGCAGCTTTTTTTTGTTTTCTTGGCTAAGTTCAGTGAGCATTATGATTTGTTTTAAATTTTTAAGCTCTTGCAGGACTTTGAACAGCTTTTTGAATTGTTCATTGTCTTCTAGAATAATCATCTTAGCTTCGCTATGGGCCAAGATAAAGCCAACTTCATGCGCCATGTAGGTGTGGTAGATTGGAACGACGGCGCTTCCCATTGAAAGGAGAGCCAGATCCATTAAATGCCATTCTTTGCTAGTTTTCCCTAAAATGGCGACTTTGTCTTGCCGCTTGATTCCATGCTTTTTAAGCGCCAGCGCCAGCGCCTCAACCGTGTGCTTATACTGCTCGTAATCGAAAAATTTAATAATCTCTTCTTCAATCCAGCCAATGGCGTTGTCATTTGGAGACAGCTGAACTCTTTTTAAAAGCAGGTCTCCGATTGATCTTTTTTTTAACTTCATTTTCCCTCTTGGCGACAATCTTTTATCAACGCGAAAACAATTTCATAATTAAAACAACGCCTTATCTTAACCTGAAATGCGCGCTTATTGAATCATATCGACATCTATGTTGAATAAAAAAGTTTATATCGTTTCAATTTGTTTAAAAAAATGTTCTAGGAAAGCGGGGGAGATAGATTATATTTTCCATTTTCGCGGCTTTTATCACGGCCAAAAAGTGCAAAAACTATTGGTCAAAGGAGGACAATTCGAAACAGGGGAAGAATACTTGATTCGGGCAAAAATTTTGGGATTTAAACAGGGAGCTTTGATTTGTCAGTGCCTCAAGTTTAAATCTATCTTTAAGCAATAACCCTAATCATTGACGCTTACGCTTACGTGATCTCCAATCATGAGGTTTTTTATTTCGAATAATGGCGTCTCCTGGCCTTTTTCAAGGTTTTTAAGGGAGGCTATGGCGGCTTCGTCATCGGAATGCAGCACTTTTAGCTCGCCTATTTTAACGCGATGATTGACGCGTCTCTTATTTTCATAGGGATTAAGCTTGGAAATAATCCTGTAAACATTCAAGGTCGCTCCTTTTTGAACGCCCTGATTAGCTCCGATATTCACGTAGTAATTTTTTTTAAGGGTTTCATTGTCGTAGCCCATGGGAACTTCTTCAGAAACCGAGTAGATTTGGTGTTCTCGAGCGTTGGCCGTGGTTGACAGGGCCAACAAGCAAAAAATTGCGGTAAAAAGAAATTTGCAGGATCTTTTCATGACTCCGTCCTTGAGCGTTGTTACACAAGGCTTTACGGAAGATGCGGGCAAAACTTTAATTTGCTTGCCCCAGAAGGGGGATGCAATAGTTGACCAAATTTGACGCTAATCTAACCTTATGTATTTAAAGGTGTTATAGAGGAGGTCGGATTGGCGGAAATTTTTTACATATTGATGATAAAGAACGTAATTGCGGGAATAGTATTGCATGATCCACGGCAGTTCTTGATTCACCTCTTTTTCAACTTTTTGCATTATTGAGTATTGGTCTTCAGTCTTTTTTGCGGACATGATTTTTCCATACAGAGCGTCCACCTTGGGATTGGAGTAATAAGCGGTGTTGGGGCCGGGAGGATGGTTTTGGGTGGTCAATAGCTGGATGATGTTTTCGGCGTCGGGATAATCCATCGCCCATCCCCCTTGCCAAAATTGCAATTGGCCGGTGCGCGCTTTGTTTAGAAAGCCGGGAAAAGTGTTTATGACCACATTGATTTCGATGCCAATTTTTTGCAACTCGCTCTTTATGAATTCTCCCATCTGTCTTGAGACGGCGCCGGAACCTCTTACGTCATAGTTAAAAACGGGAAGACCTTTGCCTTCAGGATATCCGGCGGCTTTGAGAAGCGCCTTGGCCTTGGCGGAATTGTGCTCATAGGGAAGCTCCGCCGAGGGGTCGTAACCCGGGATGCCGGGAGGGTAAATTGAGTTGGCTTTTTGTCCGATGTTATTGGTGAAAAGTTTGATTAGCTTTTGGTTGTCGACCGCGTGGGCGATGGCCTGCCTAAGTTTTAAATTTTTGCCCAAAATCTTGTCTCTCATGTTAAATGACAACCACCAATAGGTTAGAGTGGGAGCGATTTGCAATTGAATTTTTTGGCTTTTAAATTCTTTGCTTAGTTCTCCTTGGTGATTTAGGGCCATTTGAAAATAATCTTTGGTTAAAGTGACAAGGTCGATATTGCGGCTCAAAAAATTCTGCATTCGCGGGCCAGCCTCTTTCATTATGTGAAATTTCACTCCTTTAACAAAAGGAAGCTTTTTGCCCGCGTCTTTTAAAAGTTTGTTTTCATAGGCGAAACGATCGCCGGTTTTAGGATAGGTCTGCTGGTGATAATTTGGATTGGCCTCCAGCGCAAGCGAGAGATTTTTTTCCCACTTTTTAAAAATAAACGGGCCTGTGCCCACAGGTTCTTGGGAGAAGTCGTTGTCGTAAAATTTTATGAGTTCCATTGGAGCGGGAGCGGCAAAGCTCATGGCCAGCGCGTACAAAAGTTGAGGGTAGGGAGCTGTGAGCTTTATTTGCAGGGTGTGATCGTCCAAGGCGGCAAGCCCTTCGACTTTTAAATTTTCAAAATCCTTTAAATCTTTAGCGGCTTTTCTAAACTCGTCAAGCCCCTTGATCTTGCCGGAGAAGATCCACCAACCGTTGCTCTGAGTGGGAAGGTAGGCGAGTCTTTTCATTTGATTTATAAAGTCTTGAGCCTTCACTTTTCTTTTACTGGAGAGCGCTTGATGTGGGTGATAGTAAACGTCTTCTTTTAGTTTAATCAGATAGGAAAGGCCGTTGTCGGTTATGAGAGGCATTTCCTTGGCAAGCAACGGCTTGAGGGTGTAAGGCCTTATGAGATATTCGTATTCAAAAAGCGGTTCGTAAATTTGGCTAACCACTTGAGCGGAAACGGTGTCGTATGAGAGGGCCGAATCCAAAGAGGAAACTTTAGAGGTGAGCGCCACATTTAAGACATTTTCTTTTTTCTTTTTTTTATCGCAACCGCAACTCGCGGCAAGAAGGCAAATGGTCAGAAAAAAAACTTTCATTAGGTTTCCCGCAATAGTTGTTCAACTTTTTGAAAAAAAGCCTCTTTATCCGCCGTGTCTCCGGAGCCTTGCGCCATGTCCGGCCTGCCGCCGCCTCTGCCGTTTACCAGCGGTTGGGCTTCTTTTAAGACTCTTGAGCAATTGATTTGAGCGTTGTCTTTGTGGGTTCGAAGCAGGTAGTTCAGCTTGCCGTCGGTCTCTGAAACGAGCATCAGAACGTCTTTTTTGTTTTGATCGACGAATTTGTCCGAAAGCTTTCTAAATTCTTTGGGATTGGCGTCTTCCATGTCGACCAAGACCAGGCCAAAATCTTTGCCAAGGTTTTTAATGTCTTTGAACAAATCCTTGCTCGTTTGCGCTTGGACTTTATCTTGAAGAGATTTTATTTCTTTGCTCTTGGCCTTCGTTTCGTTTTGAAGATTCTCTATCTTTTCAAGGGCGGCTTCCCCTTTGGAGGCGAGCTTTCTTTCAATCTTTGCAAGAATATCGGATCTGGTTTTTAAAAAATTAACGGCCTTTGTCGAAGTCAAAGCTTCCATCCTTCTGACCCCGCTGGAAAGGGAGGCTTCCGAGGTTATGACAAAAAGCCCGATGTCTGAAGTGTTGGCGACATGAGTTCCGCCACAAAGCTCCAATGAAAATTCTCCCATTTTTAAAACACGAACATTGTCTCCGTACTTTTCTCCAAAAAGGGCCATGGCGCCGACTTTTTGAGCTTCTTTCATGCTCATAAGCTCCGAGCCGACTTCCAATCCTTTTTGAATTTGGGCGTTAACCAGGCTTTCCACTTTTGCCATCTCTTCTTTTGTAAGAGCTTTATGATGGGTAAAATCAAAGCGAAGCCTCTCGTCCGACACCAAGGAGCCCGCCTGCTTGATATGATCTCCCAACACATTTATGAGCGCCGCTTGCAGCAAATGAGTGGCCGAATGGTTCCTCATAATTAAGCGCCTGGATTCGCAATCGATGGCAAGCTCGTATTCTTCATCGCTTCTTAGTTTATCTAGAGCGACTTCCGAGCATATATGAACGGTAAGTCCTTCCACCGGAATCTGGGTGTCAATCACCTTGGCGACTGGCCCTCCTTTGGAATCCATTACTTCGCCCTTGTCTCCTGCCTGTCCGCCGCTTTCGCCGTAAAAGGGGGTGCGGTCAAAAACGAGATAATGGATATCGTCCATTTCTAAATGAGACAAAAGCTTTCCTTCGGCTTTTGTGTGGGCATAACCAAGAAATTCCGTCTCTCCAAACTTTTCTTTAACTTCATAGAATTTTTTAAGATTGTCTTCTCCCGCCTGAAATTGGGAAGATTGCTTTGAGCGCTCTTTTTGCTTTTGCATCTCCTTGCCAAAGCCTTCTTCATCCACCGCGAATTCATTCTCTTCTAGAATGGTTTGGGTTAAATCAAGCGGAAAGCCGTATGTGTCGTATAATTTGAAGGCCGCGTCTCCTGAAAGCGTTTTCTTTCCCGAGTCTTTAAGCTCCTTCATCTTGGCGTTTAAAAGTTCAAGCCCGGTGGAAAGAGTTTGCCTGAATTTTTCTTCTTCCAACATGAGATAGTTTTCGGCAAGCGATTGATTGGCGGCGTTTTGGGGATACTCTTCTCCCAGTATTTCAAAAACCACGGGAACAAGCTTTGGCGTGGTCGTTTCTTTTAGCCCCAGCACATCAAGGTGGCGAACCGCTCTTCTGATAATTCTCCTTAACACATACCCCCTTCCTTCATTGGAGGGAATGACTCCGTCGGTTATGAGCATGGTGGCGGATTTGATGTGGTCCGCAACCACCCGCATATTGGAGGCGCGATCTTGATATTTCTTTCCGGAATATTCTTCAAGTTTTTTTATGATAGGGGTGAACAGGTCAGTGTCGTAATTCCAGTAGACGTTGTTTAAAACGGCGGACAGTCTTTCCAGGCCGCATCCGGTGTCTATAGAAGGTGTCGGAAGGTTTCTTTTTTTTATCTGGTCCCCTTCGAGGTATTTTTCATACTGCATAAAAACCAGGTTCCATATTTCTACATAACGGCTTTCGTCGTCGAGCAAGCATTCAGAAGTGTCTGAGCCGTCGCTATACTCCGCTCCGTGGTCGTAAAAAATCTCTGAAGAAGGGCCGCAAGGTCCAAGCTCTCCCATTTCCCAAAAGTTGTCCTTGTCGCCGCGAAAGAAAATGCGCTCTCTGGGAATTCCCTCTTGATTGTGCCATATGTCAGCGGCTTCTTGGTCTGTTTTGTGAACCGTGACATAGAGCTTTTCTTTATCAATATTTAACTCTTTGGTTAAGAATTCCCAAGCGAAACTGATGGCTTCTTTTTTGAAGTAATCCCCAAAAGAAAAATTGCCCAGCATTTCGAAAAATGTGTGATGTCTGGCGGTGAAGCCCACGTTTTCCAGGTCGTTATGCTTTCCTCCGGCGCGCACGCATTTTTGAATGCTGATGGTTCTGGGATTTTGGGCCTTGGCCTTGCCGGTAAAGTAATCCTTAAATTGGTTCATACCGGCGTTATTAAACAGCAAAGTGGGGTCGTTGATTGGCGCCAACGAAGACGATGGAACTTTGGAATGCCCATGTTTTATGATAAAAAATTCTGCGAATTTGTCCCTGATTTCTTTTGCTTGCATATTTCTTCCTTTGCGCCTTTGGCTACTATTTCTACCACAAAGAAAACCAATTTTATAATACTTGAATGCTTATGCAATTATCCTTTTCTATGTAAAAATATAAAAAAGGAACTTATTGTTTTGTCGCGGAGCGCAGGTGGAGCTGGCAGTATTAATTTTGACCCATGGTCGGGGAGAACTTTTAAAAAAGTGCTTGGATAGCCTGAAAGACCAAAGGGAACATCCTTTTAGGATTAAGCTGTATGTTATGGTCAACGGCCAAGACCAAGAGACCGAATCCTATTTAGACAGCGTTGGCCAGTCCTATCAAGCCTTGCAAGACCCAAAACCTGTGGGAGAGGCGAGAAACCTGCTTATAGAAGAAATTGGGGAATCTCACATTTGTTTTCTGGACGACGACATCGTTTTGCCCCCGGATTACTTTAAAAAAGCTTCAGATTTTATGGCGAAAATGCCGGAAGTCGATATTTTCGGAGGCCCGGACCAAAATCCGCCGGAGTCCACTAATTTCCAGCTCTGTCTTGGCATGGTGATGGAGAGCTACTTTGCCACCGGCCCCACCAACAAAAGGCATAAGCAAAACGGAAGCGGAGTCGAAGAGGGAGACGAGCTAAATCTCATTCTTTGCAATTTCTGGGCAAAAAGGGAGGTTTTTGACATCCAAAAATTTCCAAAAGATTTTAAACGAAACGAGGAAAATTTTCTTTTAAGCATATTGAAAGATCGGGGCGTGAAAATGCGGCGGGTGCCGGACATGTATGTTTACCACAACCGAAAGGTGTCTCCGTATAAATTGGTCAGAGTGTTGTTCTTGGCCGGAATTTATCGGATGGTGAGCATTTTTTATTATCCCAGGTCGGCGCGTCCCGTGTTTTTTCTCCATCAATTGTTTCTGCTAATCTTGATTATTACAGGATTTTATTATTTTGATTACTTTTTGTTAATAACGGGGGCCTATCTTTTTCTTATTGCCAGCGCCTCTTTAATAATCGCCATTAAAACCAAAAAGCTGGCGAATACTTTTTTAAGTATGTTATTATTTATTTTGTTCAATTTTGCATATCCGGCGGGACAATTTGTCGGTTATTTCAAGGCTATTGCAAGCCTCGCAAGGGGACAGAAATTTGAATAAGCTGTATTTAAATTTTTATCAATTTGTCATTGAAATCTCGTGCGGCTCTCAGCGGGTCTTGGAGCTCTTAAAAAAGGACTTCGCCTACTTTGTAAGCGCCCCCGAGACGCCGCTTTTAAAAATAGAGGCCAAAATTGAAAGCGACTTGTCGGACAAGATTCCCGCGGGTTTGTTGGCCAAAAGACAAAATATTCGGGCCATGAGCTTCGAGCAAGGATCTGTCCGCTATAATGATTTTTACGGAAAAGCCGTCTCCATAATAGATTATTCCTCCAATGAGATGCTCGTCCACGCCCAAGATGAAAACATCTTGCATGAAATACTTTATCTGGCGGTCCTCTCCAGAGAAACTAAATGGCATGACAGCAGGGGCTTGCACAAAGTTCACGCCTTTGGGGTGGGCAAAGGGGACACCGCTTTGCTGGGCATGATGAACATGAAAGGCGGCAAAACCACTTTATTTTCATACTTTATAGATGTGGAAGGGTATGAGCTTGTTTCCGACGACACGCCTTTGGTGAATTGGAAGGGAGAGGTTTTCCCCTTTCCGATAAGAATTGGTTTTGAATTAAACAGCCACACCAGAGAACGTTTGGAAAAGTACCGAGACAAAAGCTACCGTTTTGAGCGGGAAGAGTACGGGCCCAAAGATTTGATTAGCCTATCGGAATTTAAAAACCCTGTGGCCTCGAAGAAGAAAAAGGTCATTCTCTTTCAAGGCGTTCGGGTAAATGGAATCAACTCGGCTGAAATTGTCAAAGTCACCAGATATAAAATGCTAAAATATCTGATAAAAAATATGGTGATCGGAGTGGGGCTTCCCATGGTGCTCGAGTATTATTTGGAATCAAGCTGGAAGGATCGTTTTCGAAACATTAAAGTTTTGCTTTTGCGCTCAGCCGCGGCTTTGGCCCTGTTGAGCAACGCCCGCTGTTATGAAGTTCGCATGGGAGAAGATCCTAAGGAGAATTTTAAGCGGGTTAAAGCCCTCCTGGACAATTATGAAAAGTAAAGGGCTCGAAAAAATTCTGAACATTCTTTATAAAATCAGCTTAAACCCTCTTGGGGCCCTGGGGTGGCGGTGCGTTTACGCCTGCAATTACCAAGCGGGCAAGTTTTGGCTGCGAAATTTTACGGGAGCCCAGAGCGTTTATTTAAAGGGAAGCTATGCCAAGGCCAGTTGGCGTCCATTGATTAGCGATATCGATTTTGCGCTGGTTTATGAAGGCTCAAGCGGGGAGGAGGACGCAAAAAAAATAGCGTGGCTTAAAAAGTTGCTTCCTATTGTGAGAGACATTGAACGATTTGAAAGCAAGGACTTTGAGTTAAGGCTAAAATACGGTTCCTACAAATATCTCGACTTTTCCAATTGGATAAAAGTTTCAAAAGGCTCGCCAGCGTTCCAGACCCAGCGCTTTTCCTATCCTTTAAAAAATCTTTGGGACCTTGTTCACGAGTTGTACTTTTATGTGGAGTGGATCCAGGTAAACTTAAACTCAAGTTTTAACTCTTACCGCCAGGCGTGCGCGCGCAGAGCTTTGCTAAAAATCGCGAAATTGGTCGCAAAATTCAACGACGGGTTCAATTGGGAAGGTTATTTAGAACAAAACCCGCTCGAATCTTTGGAAACAAAAGAAGAGCTTCTTCAATGGATGTTCTCCTGTTTGGAAGAGCTTGGCGGCGCGGCTTTTTTAGTTGATAAGTTTTTAAGTTCCAAGGACTTTGATTGGAACGAGATTCTTTCCAGGAATTACTATCAGCGGCGCTTTCAGATTGTGGACGTCCAAAACTTTAAGTGGAACGGGGAAAAGAACCAGTTGCCTTTTGATCTGTTTAAACTCTTTTACTCTTTGGGTTGCATTGACTCCTTGGTGGTCTACAAGTTTCTGTCCCATACAGACGATGAAACTTTAAACTCTTTGGTCCTTATCGAATATTATCAAAA
>JBBDND010000218.1:0-2678 GCA_040877865.1 Bacteriovoracaceae bacterium
GCCGGGCGATAGCCACGGCTTTTAGAAATTTCTGCGGCAAGAAATATTCAAGTGTCGCCATCGACGCCCTGTCCTTTAATTGCGTCAGCGACAAGGCAAAGACAGCGGCGCTGATCACCGAGGCGATTGAGCTGACTTCTTACAAATTTGACAAATATTTCTCTGAAAAGATCGAGGACAAGTTCAAACAAGTTTGCGTCTTTATCGACGATAAAAAAAGCAAAAGAGGCGTGGAAAAAGCGGTGGCTGAAGCGCTTAACGTCACTTCCGGCGTAAACTTCGCCAGAGACCTGGTCAACGAGGCTCCCAATGTTTTGCACTCCGAAGGATACGCCAAACTGATCGAGGCGGACGCGAAGAACCTTTCAAGAGTTAAAGTCAAAACACTTGGAAAGGCCGAGTTAAAAAAAGAAAAGATGAATTTATTCTTGTCCGTCAACGCCGGCTCGGCCTACGGCCCAAGATTGGTGCATTTAACCTACACTCCTAAAAAAGCCACCAAGAACACCAAGCATTTTGCCTTGGTGGGAAAAGGGCTTACATTTGACACCGGCGGATACTCGCTTAAGCCGGGCGGTTCCATGATGGGCATGAAATTTGATATGGCCGGATCCGCCACCGTTTACGGAGCTTTTAGAGCCGCGGTTCTCAACAACTCTCCTTATAAAATCACTTGTATCTTAGGCATGACCGACAACGCGATCAACTCGGAGGCCACCACGCCGGACTCCATTGTCAAAGCCAGAAACGGCAAAACGGTGGAAATCTTAAACACCGACGCGGAAGGACGCTTGGTGCTAGCCGATTGTCTCGATTACGCTTGCGACTTAAGGCCCGACTTTATCATCGACGCGGCTACCTTAACCGGAGCTTGTTTGGTGGCGCTTGGCAGCGAAGTTTGCGCCGTGCTTGGCAATGACGACAAGTGGATCAATCAGCTGAGATCCCACGCCGACAAACAAAACGAATACATGTGGCAATTGCCCATCATCAACGAGTGGCGCGACGACATGAAATCAAAAATCGCCGATCTAAAAAATATCGGCACCGCGGGCAGAGCGGGCACGGCCACCGCCGCGGCTTTTTTGGAAAATTTTGTCAAAGGCGACGTCAAATGGGCCCACCTGGACATCGCCGGCGTTGGAGACTCTCAAGCGCATCTGCCGTATTGCCCCTCAAAAGGAGCAAGCGGATTGATGGTGAGAACGCTGCATCACCTCATGGTTCATGGCAAATAAAACTTTTAATATCGTTCTGTTCGCGCCCGAGATTCCCGGCAACACCGGAAGTGTCGGGCGCACTTGCGTCGCCCTGGATCTCAATCTTATTCTGATTAAACCTTACGGCTTCGATCTCTCCGAAAAAGCGGTAAGAAGAGCGGGCCTGGACTATTGGAAGCATGTCAAAATTAAAGAGTACGCCTCGTTTAAAGATTTCCTGGAAAAAGAGGCTCCCCCCAAAGACAAGCTGATTTTTTTTGAAAACGACGGCAAAGAAAATTACTTCAAGGCCAATTACACGGAAGACTGCTATTTGATTTTTGGCGGCGAAACCAAAGGTCTACCCCAAGAAATTTACCAAGACTATCACGATCGCATGTTTTATCTTCCCATGCGCTCCGAACACATCCGCTCTTTAAACCTCTCCAACACGGTCACCGCCGCGGCCTACGAATGTTTAAGGCAAATCGCTTTTTAAAAGGCCTTGTTAAAGATAGGAATCTTCTAAATAATCCTCATAGCCCGCCGGCGCGCTCTCGCCTCCCGACTCGGGAGCGCTATAAAAATCCTCTTCCCAATAAAACTTTTTCTGGCTGGCCTCAAGCCTGTCCTCTTCGCTGTAAACGTCGGCCTGCCTCAGTTTGACCAAGATGGATTCCACCTGTTCCTTTGCAAAGTCCGTGAGCTCTTTTTGGTAAAAAGAGACGGAATATTTCACGGGGCTTGGCAAAAGCATCGCCAAAAACGCTCCCTCTCTGGCGTTAAGCTCAATTGGCGGTTTGTTAAAATAATAAAAAGAGGCCTCGCGTATCCCGTAAATGTCTTTGCCAAGCTCAATGATATTTAAATAAATCTCCAGAATTTTTTCTTTGCTTAACATGTCCTCCAGATAAAAGGCCAAAACCGCTTCGCGCAGTTTGCGCCACAAAGTTTTTTCATCCGACAACACCGTGTTCTTAATCACCTGTTGCGTGATGGTGGAGGCCCCCCGGGTCAATTCTTGGGCGGCCAAACTTTCTTTAATCGCCAATTTTAACTGATTAAGATCCAGGCCTGGATGATCATAGAAGGCCCAATCTTCGCTGACAATAATCGCCCACCTGGCGTGTTTGGAAACTTGATGAGGAGCCACCCAATTGGGAGGTTTAGTCGGGCCTAAACGATAGCGCCCTTTGGTCTGGTCAAAATAAGGGTAATGCGTTTGCAATTTATCAATATCGGTGGATTTAACAATATAAAAGACAAGTCCAATGCAAATACTTGAGCAAAAAACCAAAATAATTAAAATTCCCGCAAATAGTTTTCCCATAACCAATAATTTAAGTTATTTGCCAATCCCACAAGCTTATTAAGTTTCTTAAATAACATTCCGACACGTTATATATGATAGCGTTGCGAAGGTTACTCCTTTTACTATTATTCATGAGTTTTGCGTCCTGCTCAAGGCAGTTTAATATT
>JBBDND010000219.1:0-2667 GCA_040877865.1 Bacteriovoracaceae bacterium
GACCGCCGGCAGTTGGATTTATATTGGATCCCAAGGCATTCTTCAAGGCACCTACGAAACCTTTATCGCCGCCGCAAAAAAACATTTTGATCAAGACAATCTGCGCGGACGCCTTGTTCTTTCCGCCGGAATTGGCGGCATGGGCGGCGCTCAACCCCTTGCTGTCAAAATGGGAGAAGGAGTTTTTCTCGGCTGTGATGTTGATCAAAATAGAATCCAAAAGCGGCTAGACTCTAAATATACAGATGTTCTGGCCAAAAGCTTTGAAGAGGCTCTTCAACTGGCGTTGGACGCCAAACAAAACAACAAGGCCACATCTATTTGCGTGGTTGGAAACGCCGCCGACTTTTTTAAATATGTCGCGCTACAAGGAGTGGCGCCGGACCTGGTCACCGACCAAACTTCAGCGCATGATCCTCTTAACGGGTATGTTCCGGCGGGAATGAATTTGAAAGAAGCGCTTGAGCTTAGAGAGACAAATTCTGAAAAATACACCAAGCTCAGCTACCAAACCATGAACGCGCATGTTCAGGCCATGCTTGAGTTTAAAGCCAAGGGATCTCATGTTTTTGATTACGGAAACAACTTGCGGGAGGGAGCAAAAATCGGAGGGCTTAAAAACGCTTTTGATTTTCCAGGCTTTGTTCCGGCCTATATTCGACCTCTTTTTTGCGAAGGTTCAGGACCTTTTAGATGGATAGCCCTGTCCGGAGACCCGGAAGACATTTATAAAACCGACCAGGCGCTCATGGACTTGTTTCCAGAAAACAAACCGCTTAAAAACTGGCTGGACAAAGCTCAAAGGATGATACAGTTTCAAGGCCTTCCTTCCAGAATTTGTTGGTTAAAATACGGCGATCGGGAAAAAGCCGCCTTAAAGTTCAATCAAATGGTCAGAGACGGAGTTGTTAAAGCTCCCATTGTCATAGGAAGGGATCATCTTGACTGCGGAAGCGTCGCCTCCCCAAACCGGGAAACAGAGGGCATGAAAGACGGAACCGACGCCGTAAGCGATTGGCCGCTGTTAAACGCCATGATTAACATTAATAACGGAGCCAGCTGGGTGAGCTTTCACCATGGCGGAGGCGTCGGGATGGGTTATTCTCAACACGCCGGCATGGTTGTGTGCGCCGACGGTTCCCAAGAAATGGACACCAGACTTTCGCGCACGCTCAACTCCGACCCCGGAATGGGCATTGCCCGCCACGCCGACGCCGGTTATGAAGGCGCCCTAAAAGTCGCTAAAGACAAAAACACTAAAATAAAGTTTCCATCATTATGAAAGTTTTAAAAAACATTAAACAACTTGTTACTCTGCAAAACGCGGCAAAAAAAGACGGGCGCAACTTGCGCCCCGCGGATCTTTCTTTAATTGAAGACGCGGCTGTCGCTATCGACAACGACGAAATTAAATGGGTGGGAAAAAGCAAGGAGCTTCCTTGGGAATACTCTTCAGTCCAAACTCTTGATTGCTCCAAGCTGATTATTGTCCCTGAAATTGTCGATTCCCACACCCACTTAGTCTTCGGCGGCAACCGCGCCTTTGAATATTCTATGCGCTTAAACGGAGCGAGCTATGAAGAAATAGCCGCGGCGGGCGGCGGCATTCTCGCCACGATGAAAAACACCGTCTTGGAAAACGAGCAAACTCTTTTTGACAAGGCGGTTGAGAGGATTGAAAGGATCCGCTCGTACGGCGTCGGAACAATTGAAATAAAAAGCGGTTACGCTTTGGAGTACCGCAAAGAAAAAGAAATTTCCGAAATCATTCAAAAACTAAAAGAGCGATACGCGGGAAAGGTTCAAATATTTAACACTTACTTGGCCGCCCACGCCGTTTCTCAAGACTATTCTTCATCAAACGCTTATTTGCAAGAAGTTGTGATCCCTCTGATGGAAGAACTTAACAAAAACAAGATTATAGACGCCGTTGATATTTTCCACGAACAAGGTTACTTCGACGAAAACGACGTAAAGACGTTGTTTAACAAAGCAAGCCAACTCGGTCTTCCGCTTAAATCGCACGCGGACGAATTTAACGACAATGGCGGAGCGGCGCTGGCCTGCGATTATCAGGCGCTAAGTTGCGACCATTTGCTCAAGACTTCCAAAGCGGGCGTTAAAAAGCTGGCCAACTCTTCCACGGTGGCGACTCTTTTGCCCGGCACGGCTTTTTTTCTAGGCAAAGAGTTGGCCAACGCCAAAGTTTTTTTAGACAACGGCTGCAAAGTCGCTCTTGCCAGCGATTACAATCCGGGGTCCTGTCACTGCGACAACTTGTTATTATTGGCGGCTTTGGCCGGCAAAAACCTTCATATGAACACGGCGCAGTTATGGAGCTCGATCACGCTTAACGCGGCCGCCGCGCTTGGATTAAACAATCAAGGCTCGATTGAAAGCGGCAAAAAAGCCAGGTTTAGTTTTTTTCAATGTGAGAGCGTGGATGAAATATTTTACAGCTGGGGGAGAAACTTCGCTCTTACTCCAGAGCAAGTTTTTGATCAATAAGGCCTAAAAACTTTTTACTCATAAAGTCAAACTCCCGGTTCTCAAAATGAACAACCTTTCCTTTATGAAAGACGATGGACGCCGGAATTTCGCTTATAAAAAAATCTTTGGCGACGCTTCCGTCCAAATCAATCATAGATTCAAAGTTTAAATCCAGGT
>JBBDND010000220.1:0-2653 GCA_040877865.1 Bacteriovoracaceae bacterium
TATTCGTAAAGCTCGCTTGTTTCAAACTTTGGGATGGAGGCTTTATTAACTCTTCTTTGGCAGGGCTTGATATCCGCCATAACGCTAGATATGCTTCGTCTGACAAAGTTTTCTTTAAAAAAGCGCAACAGCTGATTCATGTCAACACCGCTTCTTTTATCGCTAAAACTCATGTGCAGCAAATTGCCGTCCACCCCGCATCGTCCGGAAATATTGACACCAATGTGAATGCCGGCCTCGCTTGCTTTTTTTATGACCTCGTCAATATCAAAATCCAACTCAAAGACGAGCTCGTTAAAGAATTCATTGTTAAACTTTAACCGGATGCCTTCAAATTTTGTAAGCTCTTGGGCGGCAAATCGGGCGTGTTGATGAGCTTTTTTGAACATGTCGTCAAGTCCTTGATCTCCTCTTGCCAGGACTGAAGCTCCGGCGGCGCTTGCGACAAAGGATTGGTTGGAGCAGATGTTCGAGGTGGCTTTTTCTCTTCGAATATGTTGCTCGCGGGTGGCAAGGATAATGCTTTTGCATTCATTTCCAAATTCATCCACGGTTTTGCCAATAAATCTGCCCGCGCTGGCCCGAAGCCCGGTTTTTGATTTGTCATTGTGGCGAACGCCAAAAATCCCGAGTCCCGGGCCGCCGAAGTTTGGAGCAAGGGCCAGATGTTGGCCTTCTCCCGCCAAAATGTCCGCGCCTTCTTTTTTAGACCCCCAGCTGGCGGGCTCTTTAAGTCCTTCATTGGCGAGCGCCACGGGATCGACAATCGCCACGGCCAACAGGCCTTTGGCGTGAACAAGATCGGTCAAACCGTCAAAGTCTTCCAGTTGTCCAAAACAGTTGATTTGGGGAAAGGCCAAGGCGGCGCAATTTTCATTCGCCTGGAGGAGATCCAAGAGTTTTGCTTGATCCAAACGCGACGTGGTCTTGTCCACGGGCGCGTAAATAATTTTAAGCCGGGTTTCCCTGGCCATGGTGTCTAAAACTTCTTTGTCTCCGGGGTAGATGTTTTCCGCCACGACGACCGTGTCTTTTCCCTTGGACATTTTTAAAGAAGCGCTTATCGCCTCGTGCAAACACGTGGCGCGATCGTACAAAGAGGCGTTGACCGCCTCAAAACCTGTGATTTCGCTAATGACTGATTGATAAATCCAAAGGCTTTGCAAAGTGCCCTGGCTTCTCTCCGGTTGATAGGGGGTATAGGCGGTGGTAAGGCCTCGAACGGCGCAAACCATGGGCACAATCGAGGGGATGGAAAAGTCTTGCAGGCCGTCGCCAATAAAACTGACAGTTTTTTTATTTTTCGAGGCAATGTCCAAGAGATGCTTTTTTAACTCCTCTTTTTCTTTATGAGCCGGGAGCGCGAGAGACTTCATAAGGTTTCGCTCGTCAATATGTTGATACAATTGGGCCAAAGAGTTTAGACCAAGCGAGGCGAGCATTTCTTTTTCTTCGCTTTCCGTGACGCCGATGTAAAAGGGATAGTCTTCGCGGGGGCTGCAAGTCATGGGATTACCTCTTTATTTATGTTCTCTCGACGCTTACTTTATAGCGCAAAAATATGCTATTGTGACCGGATTATGCGATTTTTTATAGGCGATCGTGAAATTTTATTTGAAGAGTTTGAAGAGGTTCTGCCAGAAGAGGCCAAGCTCTTGCAACAGGGTCTGGCCAGCAAGGCGCTCTTGCAAGTTGATCAAAACTCTCGGTTAAGTTTGCTTAGCTCTTTTTCCGGTCCGGTGTCTTTGAAACCGGAGGCGGAGCTTTCGTATCACAAGAAATATTTTTTTAAAAATTCGATTTATTCTCAGCCATTGGCCAAGGCTTTGGGCATAAAAAAAGGCAAACCGAAACCTAAGGTGTTGGACGCCAGCGCCGGCACTTTGAAAGACAGCGCTCTCATTATTTCCATGGGGTGTCTTGTTTTGGCGGCGGAAAGAAATCCGGTGGCGCAGGCTTTAATTTTCAATGCCTTAAATAGAAAGGAAATTCCCGGTCTTGAATTTGTTCCAGAGGACGCCGGGGATCTCATAAACGAGCGACAAGATTTCGATGTGATATTCTTCGACCCAATGTACGAGCAAAAAAACGAGAAAGCCGCCCCCCGTAAACAGATGCGGATATTCCGAGAGGTGGTGAGTTTAGATACAGACGCAAAAGAAAGCGCTGTTCTGTTTAGAAAAACCGGCAAGCGCTTGGTTCTCAAGCGCTCCAGCAAAGGCGATCCTTTATTGCCCAATCCAGACATGAGCTTTGGACAAAAATCCACCCTTTACGATGTGTATTTAGGATAAGAGCTTTTGCCTTATCCCTGGCTATTTTCTCAAAAATTCGCTATGGTGAAGCCAAAAAAACGCCACAATTAAAAAATTTAAAATGGGAGCTTCCATGAAATACGACGTCTATGGGATCGGCAACGCTTTGGTCGATATGGAATTTACCGTCACTGACGACTTTTTCAAAGAGAACAATGTTGAAAAAGGTCTTATGACTTTGGTGGAAGAAGATCGCCAAAACGAGTTGTTAGAAGTCCTGCATGCCAGACATCAGGACGAGGTTAAGAAAGCCTGTGGCGGAAGCGCGGCCAATACCATGATTGCGGTTAGCCAATTTGGCGGCAATTCGTTCTATTCATGCAAAGTGGCCAACGATC
>JBBDND010000221.1:0-2607 GCA_040877865.1 Bacteriovoracaceae bacterium
CGTCCAGTTGATGAAGGGCGTGAAGAATCTTTAAATATCCGGGCATGCGGTACACGCGACGGGCCTCTTTAAGGTCTTCCTCCAAGCTTTCGAGCTCGGCCACCAGCTCTTTTAATTTTTTGGAGCTGATCTCGTTTTTAATCTTTTCCCTGACTTCTTGTATTTGGCCAGGAGCCTTTTTGATAAAAGACACCACCTTCTGATTGTTTTTTAGGTCGCCAGAAATTAAAGGAAGCAACTCAGTGACTCCCACCACATCCCATTGATCTATAATCTGGGCGATTTTTCTGTAATCCTTGTATCTGGTTTTGCTCATGCCCGGATGAAGAACGTTGAAGCCCGCTATTTTGACTTTGCCCGCTTTGATGGCCCTGTCTCTGTCATAATTGTTTCTATAAGCGCTGGAATTAAAATGATGGTAATTGTAATGACATTGAACATTATAATCTTGTTTGATAAATTCCGCTATCTCCTGACACTCTTTGCGATAGTCGTGACGGATATCCGTGTCGACTTGGGAAATCGCGGACAAAGAGAATAAAGACAGCAATATCAACAAAACCATAAGACGCTCCTTTGCGTGGGCGAATTATAGCGAAAAAAGAACTGGTTTGTTGAATTTTGAAAATATTACTCGCAAACCTTTTTAACTTGGGCGTAAAGCTTTAAATCCACGTCGTTCCAGGTCTTTCCTTCATGAAGCTCAAAACAGGCCTGATTCATGGCCTTAAGGCGGGAATTCATTGCAAAATCCAACACGTCAATCACCCCTGTGGCGGCGAAGTCTTTGCCGCTAAATTGGACGTTCATGGGAACTTGCTTTTCAACCCCGTTCATTTTTAGATTCAAAACAAGCGAGTCCTGGTCCGCCTTTTGAATGGAGCCTGTGATCTTTCCGACTTTATTAAAGAAAGATGAAACAATTTTTTTATCCCTTTGAGAATCCTTGGTGTCAACCGAGGCGGGATTGATGGCGAATTCGACCCCTTCTAAAAGACCTTTAAAGGTCTTAGAGGTGTAGGAGTTCTTGGAAAGCCCCAAATCTTGAAAACTTCCTCCCACCCCGACTTTGGAAGGGGTTTTGAAGGCGGTCCATTGGACTTTGACATCGTTCGATATGATTTGCAATTGGCAATCGGCTCCAAAAGCGAAGTTGGCAAGAAGCGATAAAGTGATAAGAAATTTCATAAAAGTTCCTGTTTTTTTTAAATGGTTAAATGTTTAAAATCAATATTTTTGCGTTTGCTTTTTAGCTCTTTTAAAACGTTGACGTTTGCGGTGTTTTTGCTGCGGTTTAAAATATAGATTTCAGACTTTTCTTGTATGAACGGCTTGGCCAACTCCAATATTTCGTAAACTTTTTGAAAATCAGCCTTCTCTTGAATAACCGTGTGGGCCACAAAAAAAGGCTTTCCGAAATTGTCGCCCAAAAAAAAGTTGTTGCTGTACTGATCTTCAAGCTCTTTTTTCGCCAAGGATTTGGTGAGAATGCCGTTTAAAAGGTAATTGATCTCATAGGCCCCCGGCGACTCGTAATTTAAAAGCTCGTCGGTAAACCACAAGATGCCGGAGGTGTTTGGGTTGATCAATTGAGATAAATGTTCAATTCCCGAGTCGCTCACTTATAAGATCTCGCTCTTGGCAAAACGGTCCAAAACTCCATTGATAAAGTTTACCGAATCTTTAGCCCCGTATTTCTTGGAAATTTCAATAAACTCGTTAATGACCACCTTGGGAGGAGTCTCTTTATGATACAACAACTCGGAAAACGCCAAAAGCAAAAGAGTGTGATCCACTTTTGACAGCCTCGAAAGCTTCCAATTCTTAAGATAACCGGAAATTTTCTCTTCCAGCTCTTCGTAGTGGCTCAGGGTGTTTTTAATTTGGGTCGTCACGAACTTGAACAAATCCTTTTCCAACAAGGTGTCCGTGGATTCTTTGTATTCGTTGATGGATTCAATAAAAGCGCTTTCGTCGGCGCTTGTAAGGGAGCGCTCTCTTAATTCTTTAAAAATCGGCAATTGCAGGTGAAAGAAATATTGAAAGCAAAATTCGCGCGCCAAACTTTTTTTATTCACGTTGTTTTCTCCTCGGCTTTTTCCCGTCTCGTTTTTCATGCGTCGTTTTTTTGGGGGGGGAAGTTGCTTTCATCGTCTTTTAGCTCGTTAACAAACTCTTCGACGTCCTGGAACTTTCTATACACCGAAGCAAATCGAATATAAGCGACAGGGTCTAAATTTCTTAAGTACATCATGACTAAATTGCCAATGTCCTTGGTGGACACTTCTTTGTCAGAAATCTCTAAAATGTTTTTTTCAAGGTTTTCTGCCAAACGATCAATTTGATCGGTGGAAATTGGCCTTTTCTGGCAGGCCTTGTCCAGGCCTTCTCGTATTTTGTCCTTGCGATATGGCTCTCTTCTTCCGTCCAATTTAACCACATTGGGCATTTGAATTTCAATGGTTTCGTAGGTGGTAAAGCGCCTTTTGCACTCGTCGCACTTTCTTCGCCTGCGAACGGAAAAGCCTTCCTTTAAAAGTCTGGAATCGACGACTTTTGTTTCATTTTTTTCGCAGAAGGGACACTTCATTTCAAACCTCTTGTGAT
>JBBDND010000222.1:0-2586 GCA_040877865.1 Bacteriovoracaceae bacterium
CCTCTAAAAATTTAAGACCAATTGATTAAAGGCTCGAGCTCTTTCCTCGTAATTCTTATACAAATCAAAAGAAGGAAAAGCCGGCGAAAACAAAAAGACGCCCTTGGGGCGATTCGCTTTCACTTCTTCAAATAGCTCCTCCAAATTCGAGAATGTTTGCAAGTCAAAATCCGAACTAAAATGTTTCGCGATAAAATCTCTGGCCTCGCCGAAGGCGTAAATTTTTTTAATCTTTTTTTCTTTAATCTTTGAAAAGTCCATATCCTCGCTTCTAAGCTTGCCCCCTAGCGCAAGATGAAGCTCTTGGTCTTGAAAGGACTCAATGGCGGCCAAGGTGGCGGCCATATTGGTGCTTTTGCCGTCATTGTAAATTTTCAATCCGTTTTTGCTTTTGATAAATTGCAGGCGATAAGCGACCCCTTGAAACTCGTCGATATATTTTTGGACGGCCTTGTCCACCTTGGAGTTGTCTTTCAAAATTCTTTGAGCGCAAAGGTAAGCGCAGTACAGATTTTCTTGGTTGTGTTTGGCCATGACTTTTGATTGGGAAAAGTCGAAATTTTCCAATGGACGGATCTTCTCTTTTTCGCAGGGAAGATTTAAATGCGCAAAAGCCTCCGGCAGGATGGCCAAATCTTGCATATCCATGTTTTGAAAAATTTTTAATTTGGCGTCCCGATAAAGTTCGTGGGAGTCATAGCGCTCGCCATGTGATGGAGAGATATTGGTTAAAACGGCTATCGCCGGTCTAAAAGTCTTGATATTTTCCAGTTGAAAACTGGAAACTTCCACCACCGCCCAATCAAAGTCTTCTTGCGCGCAAAGAATTTCGCTATATGGAAGGCCTATATTGCCTCCTAAAAAGACCTTCTTGCCCAACTTGGCCAAAAGATCCGCCGCCATAGTGGCCGTGGTGGTTTTGCCATTGGTGCCAGTGACGGCCACGACAGGAATATCCGAATGTCTGTAAGCGAATTCGATCTCGGAAACAATCTCCACTCGCTTCTGCCTGGCCTGTTTCAAGGCCGGGTGGGAGTATGGGATGCCGGGAGATTTGATGATCATGTCCGCGCTGGCAAACACTTCATGCGCGTCGTTTTCGTCAAAACAGTTTTCTCTGGGAATGATTCCAGTCACCTTTTCATAACTTTCCCAGGTTTCCGGAGCGCCTTGGTTGACGGCAAAGCATTCATGCTCTGTTTTGCCGGCAAGAAAATTTAAAGCGGATATGCCCGAGCGGGCAAGCCCAAAAATGGCCATTCTCATGTGTTGATACTATAACGCGTCTATGGATTTGCAAAGTCGATTTCTCGCCGTTAGAAGCTTTTTAACTCGCCATATGCGGCTGGTTCAGAGCGAAGTCTTAAACCATTATCCCGCTCCCCTGGCCTCCCCCTACAGGGAATGGGCTGGCCAATTAGAACCCTTGGCCTCAAGTGAATTAATTGAAATTGAATGTTTTCAAAAGAGCGCAAACCTAAAAGGAGAATTTAAAGAATTTGTCCAAGAACTCTCCAAGCTTATCGCCCTTCCCGCTTTCGAGAGCCCCCCGGTAAAGCTTGCGCCCTCTATCGAAAGAGGCATGACTCATAAAAAGCGCCACGAGGCCATGGCGATAAAAAGCTATCTACAAAATAAAAACTACCGCTCTTTTGTCGATATCGGCTCGGGCAAAGGCCATCTTTCCATGGCGCTGCTCTTTGACCAAGAGGGACGCTCCCTCTGCGTCGACATGGATGAAAAACTGCAAGCGGCGGGTCTTAAAAAGATTCAGCGGCGCTGTCCCGAATTGGAAAACTCCATTAGCTATCAGAATGCGACATTTTGCTCAAAACTTCCCCTGACCCCGCCCAAAGATTCTTTGCTCTTGGCCCTGCATTGCTGCGGCGATCTTTCTGTGGAAGCGATGAAGTTTCATTTGCAAAACAAACTCGATCTTTTTAATTTTGGCTGCTGTTATCACAAGTCGCAACATTACAATTTAAGCAAGCTCTCCCAAGAAGATCCTTTGGGCTTTAGCTTTCACGCCCTCAACCTGGCGACCAGGTCAAATCGCGTGTTAGCGCTTGAGGATTTCAAGCGCAGAGAAAAAGTAAAAGCTTACCGCTATATTTTGCACATGATTTTGCATGACGAGCTAAATAAAGACTTTGAGACGCTCGGCAACGCCCATTACACCGATTACGATTTGCCTTTTGAAGTGTACGCCCGCAAACACGCGCCAAAGACGGCCCAGTTGGATTTAAAAACTCTTTGCCATAAATACAAAAACTCACCGAGCTTAAAAGAATATTTATTGGCGGAAGTCATACGGGCCCCTCTGGGCAGAGTTGTGGAAATGTATCTGTTACTTGATCGCGCCCTATGGTTGCAAGAGCAAGGCAAAACGGTGGAGCTTAAAAGCTTTTTTGAGGCCTCAGTCAGCCCTAGAAACATTGGAATCTATTCAGTTTAAAACTTTACTTCATACAACTCGTAGCCTATGTCGTTGCTAAAGTCCCCTCCCACAAACAAGGAGTTCCCTGAAGGGGAGTAATAAATCGAATCCGGATCGCAACTGCCCGTGTCTTCCTCGCTCAGCTTCAG
>JBBDND010000223.1:0-14310 GCA_040877865.1 Bacteriovoracaceae bacterium
CGTATGTTGGAGCCTACCCCACATTTTTAATTGTGAACTCAAAAGAGGTGTTGTCGCCAGGGTCGGTTGTATTGGCTCCAAAGTCTTTGGTTATAATGGCGCCCGGTCCTTCAAAAGCCAATTCATACCATTCAAACGACGGCGCTCCGTTATTGAGAACAACTCCTGTTGTTCCCGGAACGACAAAGGTATAATCAGCTTCGTTGCCTACATCGTCAGTAATGCTGCCGCCGTTAGACTGCAGCGGACTGCCTATGATAATGCCGTCGCTGTCATAATCCGAATCCTGAACTGTATATGAGTATGTCAAGGTGTCTGAGGCGTCTCCGCCGGCAAAAGTTGCGTATAAAGTTCCTTCTTCGGTGTCAAATTGAATTCTCGTGCCGGCGGCGACATTAACTGTTTCATTGAAGGCGGCGGTGAACGTCATCTCGTCGCCGAGTCGGTATTGGTAATTTTTATCGAGGATGGCGATTGTCATGGTTGGTCTGACGGTGTCGATAAAAACCGTGTTCTCGGCGGAATTAGTCGAGTTCCCGGAAAGGTCGGTGGCAGCCACTCTAAAAGGTTGATTGTCTTGCGGAAACGCTACTCCTGTGGTGTCGATGGTTCCTGTGAGGTTGGTTCCGTCACAGTCAATATTGGCTTGTCCTGGAGCGCTGACTCCGTTAATTTGAATGTCGTAAGAAGCGTCGGCGTCGTTACAAGAGCCGGTTATTGAAAAAGTCGTGGAGCTGTTTGCCAAGCTGATAATGGAGCTGTCGGCAGGGTTTGTGAGAGCGACTTCCGGGACTAAGGAGTCCACATAAACACTTCCAAAATTGGTGGCGCTTAAATCTAAATTTGCGTTGTTGCCGTTATTGTCCTGAATAGATCCGCCTGCAAGACTAATTAAATTGTCCAAAACAATTCCGTTCAAATCTTCGTCTCCGGCCTGAACATTATATTCAAAGGTCAAAGCTGTGGTAGTGTCGCCTGCCTGATAAATGAATTCAGGAGCGCTAGGAGCTTCATCAAAAGTAGCTCCTACTTTTGGAGCTCCGCCGATATAGACATTATCGTCAAAGGTGACTGTGGCCGTAATAGTTTCACCTTCTGTGTAAGTGTTGGGAGCCGGGCCTGGCTTTGCCGCCACGGTCACGTTGGTGATGTCCGGCCGCACACCGTCTACCACGACTCCCGCCAAACTTGGAATGGGCGCGGGCAATGTGGGGTCCGCCGAGTTGCCGCCAAGATCTAATATATCTCCGGCTCCAGTGTATTCCACCGAATTGGATATTAGCTGAATGCCGTCGGTGTCTAAATCGTCGTTTACAACCGTGTAGCGAAAAGTCAGCTCTGTTGACGGCGCCGCCACTATGCAATTGGCGTAAACAGTGGAGCCGCCAATGTTTAACTCCAATCTTGCCGTGTTGGAGCACGCGACGTTTTCCAGAAAACTTAAAACAAAATCAATATTGTCTCCGATGGCGTAAGTTTGATCGTCCGGATAGTCAACGCTTTGAATTATTGGAATGAGCGCGTCCACCTTGTGAAGACTAGTGTCGATTAAGGCTATGGCGTCGGAGATGTCCAAGTTGGCGTTTGTTCCGTTATTGTTTTTTATGGTTCCGCCATTTAGGTTTAGCGGTGAAACCAGAGAGAGCCCGTCGTGATCTTCGTCGCCGCTTTGAACCACATAACGCATAACCAGACTTGAAGCCCCGGAGCTTGAATTATAGTCTACCGCCGTGATTGCCGGAGACAAAGAGTTAAGCTCCATTTCTAATTGGGGAAAGCCGGTGACGGTTATCTCGTCATTAAAATTTAGGGTAAAGTAAATTTCTTCTCCCTCGTTAAAATATCCATCGCCGGGAACCGAAGGAAGTGAAATGGAGGTGACAGTTGGCAAAGGAGCGTCCACCAGCGCGCCAGGAGTTCTTGGCGTGTCCATAGCCATGTTGAAGTCAACGCTTTTTCCTCCGGTGTCCGCAATTGTTCCTCCGTTCGGATCAATTACATTGCCCACATCCACTCCATTGTCGTCTTCGTTTCCTGGAGTCACAGAATAGTTAAAAACAAGAGTGTCCGTTCCCGAGCCCGAGGCATAAGTAGCCTCACGCGGATTCCCGCCAATGTCTATCATGACGATGGGAGTTCCGGTTACATCTACAGTTTCTGTGAATTGCAAAGCAAATTCGATGGTGTCGCCGGGAATATAAGTCGCGTCCGCTGGCGGGATAAAGTTTTTAACATAAGGGGTGTCTCCATCAATGGAAACACCCGCGCCAGAGTAGGCATAACTGGCAAGGTCGGCAACTGAATTTCCCGCGGCGTCCTTAAGTGAGCCGCCGTTAAGTTCCACAGAATCCGCCGTGATACCCCCATTATCCGCCGAAGTCACAGTGTACTGGAACATGAGATCTGTGGTGCCGCTGCCTGAAACATAAACGGCGTCGCCAAGATCTGTGGCTATTAGGGGGGAGCCTGTCACGTAAACTTTTTCACTAAAGTTTGCAAGAAAAGCCACTTTTTCGTCTACGTAATAATCTCCGGCCACACCGGTAATTGTGGAGAGCTCAGGCGCTTTAGCGTCAACTTTCACGCCGCTTAAATCGGGAGGGCCTATGTCTAAATTGGCGGCTTGAATTGCTGTGCCGTTGTCAAAATCAATGGTTGCGCCGTTAAGATTAATGGAAGTTGAGACCAAGGATATGCCGTCGGCGTCCTCGTCGTTGGCCTGAACAATGTATTTAAAATACAAGTTTTTGCTCCCGCTGCCGGAAACATACGACGCGAGCGCGTTTACCCCTCCGATGTCGATGGTAAAGTCGGGGGTTCCAGTCACGGTCAAAACGTAGGGATGAGAAAGTTTAAAAACAATCTCGCCGGCTTCGACATAAGTTCCCGAAGCGGGAGCGTTTACGGTAAAACTGTCAGTGACTTCTTTGTGTCCGGCAAAAAGAGTTCCCGCGGCGCTGTCGGCGCCTTCTTCAAAATTGCATCCCGCAAAAAGGATGAAAATTAAATTTAGTAAAACCCAATTTTTCATAACCAACCTATTGGCCCTATTTTAACTCTTATCGGCTTCAACTTATGGAAAATAAAGATTTTATGTCCAGCTCGCGTGATTTCTAAGAGTTGGAAACAGACTTTTTTAATGCAAAAAATATTGAGGATAACTAGCTGAATTCAGATTGCCTACTTTTCTAGGCGGCCCAAGGAAACAAGACACTTCTTTCCTCCTAAGTCATTAGAATCATTTTCTTGATAAAATAGGGCTTATGAGATGGCTTTTCTTGTTTCTGCTATTCACTTCCTGCGCTCAAAGAGTCAAGGTGCCCATTAACCGCATGGTTTCTCCTGAAGCCATCGGCGGAGGAGCGGAAATTGAATACAAGCAAATGGGATTTAGCCATGGCCTTTTGGATTTTAGCGGCGCAAAAACTGACAACTCTTTGGTGATGGGTTCCGTCAAAAACACGGAACTTTATTTAGGTCTTGGAGTTTCTCAAAACGCGGATCTGTTTATCAAAATTCCTGAAGAGTCCACCAGTCTTTTGGGTGTGAAAGTGCAGGTGATAGGAGATCCTTCAAAAGCCCGCGGCGAAGGACATAAGTTGAGTTTCACCCTCGCCATGGGAGCCGAAAGGGACAGTTTTGAAGGGGATTATAAAGTTAAATTGAAAGCTGACGCTCAGGATTTTTCGCTTATTCACGGCTATCGGTTTAGTCCCACTCTGATGGTTTATGAAGGGGTAACTTACAGTAAATATGTTTTTGAAGGAACCGTGGAAGAGTCAGGTTTTGCCGATCCCAATTTTTCATACACCGCGGATAATGTTATTGGCGCCCACGCGGGGCTGGAGCTGGGAAGCGCGGCCTTTAAGTTAAAGCTTGAGCTGGGAAGTCAAAGAATTCAGTGGAGCCACTCGGACGCCAAACTCTATCAATATTTCGGGTATAGCCTGGCCGCCAGTTTTTAGGAAACAATTGCCCAAAACCCGCCTTCCAAAGGGATTATGTTAAAGTTTATACTGGGGATTCATAAGGTTTAATTTATGAAATTAATTGTTTTTATCTTTTTATTCTCGCTTGCCGCTTTTGGGGAGTTGGAATTTGAAGACGCGGCTTTTCCTGAGATCATGCCCTCTGGCAGAGCTCTTGCCATGGGCAACGCCTACATGAGCAAGGTGGACGACGGTTGGGCGGCTTTTTACAATCCGGCGGGGCTGGGAACCGTCAGGGGCGTTCAATTTCATCTCACAAATTTGTATTTGGAAACAAATAACGGCTATTTGGACATCACCGGCGGTTCTGGCAGTTTCTTTGAGTCCACCAGTAATTACACCAAAGCTTTTGACGCTGACGATTTAAGAACATTGATGGCGGAAAGTCCCGGACATCTGTCCCACGCCCGCATAGGCCTTTTTCCCAATATCACTTTTAGAGGGCTTACTCTTGGCTATGTTTACTCTCAGCAAAACCGCGGCCGGCTGGTGTCGGAGACGGCCGATTTTGAGCTGGCGGAAAGAGTTGATTCAGGTCCTGTCCTGGCCATGAACGTGTCCTTGTTTGGAGGCATCTTAAAATTTGGAGTGTCGGGCATTCTCCTTACCAGAAAACAAATCATAAAAGACTTCGAGCACACAGAGCCCACCACCATTGATAAAGAAGTTGATTATAAAAAAGGCACCATGACTTATTTAACCGCGGGAACCAGGCTAACTTTGCCGTTTTATTTGCTTCCCACTTTTTCTTTGGTGTATAGAAATTCTTCCCAAGCAAAATGGTACGCGCCAGAAATGGGGGGAGCTCCTCCGGACATCCCTCAGACTTTGGACGCGGGATTTTCTTTGACTCCCTTTACCGCCAGAAACGCCAGGCTGCATTTGGAATTCAATCTTCGGGATGTGGGAAATCAATACGACACGGTTGGAAGCAACAGAAAAGCTCAGTTTGGAATGGAATTTGATTGGGCAAGAACTTTCTTTGTCAGGTTGGGAACAGGCGACGGTTGGGGTTCCGGCGGGGTTGGCGTTAGAAACGATAAGTTTATCTTCGATCTGAGCACTTACGCCATTGAAGCTTCCAGCGATCCAAACGCCTTTCGCGAGGAAGAAGACAGAAGATATGTTCTCTCAGTAGCCTCCGGCTTTTAATATAATACTTAACGAAATCTTTATATTTTTCAGCCTTCCGAGAAAGCATTGGCCAAAGAAGGCCCAAATTGCTAATAAAAATCATGCTATTATGAGGGTTCAATTCCCTCCCGTTTTTAATGGACAACAAACCAAGGCGTTTATGAAAAGAAAAAATCCCTACGCTTCCTTTTTGGAAGATCTGCAAAAACCCGCAAGATACATTGGTGGCGAGCACTTTATTGTTCAAAAAGATTGGGATTCCATGATTGCCCGAACGGCGTTGTGTTTTCCCGACACCTATGAAATTGGCATGAGCCACCTGGGCTTTAAGATACTTTATGAAGAAATAAACAAGCATGAAGGGATGTGCGCGGAGAGATGCTTCGCTCCCTGGGTGGACATGGAAAAAGAGATGCGCCAAAGAAATCTTCCTTTGGTGTCCATGGAAAATTTTAGGCCTTTAAACGAATTTGATATCGTCGGATTCTCCTTGCAGTATGAAATGAGCTACACCAACATCCTTAACATGCTGGATCTTGGCGGCATAAGCCTCTGGCAAAAAGACAGAAAAGAAGAAGAGCCTTTTGTCATTGCCGGCGGCCCTTGCGCCACTCATCCCGAACCGATAGCTCCTTTTTTGGATTTTGTGTTGATAGGCGACGGGGAAAAGATTTTCTCCCGCATTGTTCATTTTGTTGGGGAAGCCAGACGCGCCGGCATGAAAAGAGAGCGCATCTTGTTTGAGCTGGCCAAGTGGGAAGGAATTTATGTTCCGAGCTTTTACGACACCGAAATAGACGAGGCCAGCCAACTGGAAGTTGTCACTGGGCCTAAACCCGAGTTTGAAGGGGAAATCGCTCCCATAATAAAAAGATTTTTTGTGGACAGTCTTAAAGACTATCCTTTTCCCACAAAATCTCCCATCCCCCATATGACGGCCATTTTTGACCGCTTTTCCGTGGAGCTAAGCCGAGGATGCACAGAGGGATGCCGCTTCTGCCAGGCCGGGATGATTTATCGCCCGGTGCGGGAAAGAAAGCCGGTGGATGTCATGAACCTGGTGATGGACGGAATCAAAAACGGCGGCTTTGACGAGGCCAGTTTGACTTGTTTGTCCACCGCGGATTACTCCGCCGTCACCCCTTTGGTGGTGGATCTTTTGGACAAGCTTTCCAAAGACCGCTCCACTTTGGGGATTAGTTCTCTGCGCGCTTATGGCCTGGACAACCGGGTTTTGGACAAACTAGCCGAAACAAGAAACACCTCTTTGACTTTCGCGCCTGAAGCTGGAAGCCAGCGCATGAGAAAGGTGATCAACAAGAACGTTTCGGAAGAGGACATGATGAACACCGCCCGCGATGTTTTTAGCCGCGGTTGGAAAAAAATGAAGCTGTATTTTATGATTGGCCTTCCCACGGAAGAGGACGAAGACGTCATCGGCATTATGGAAACGGGCAAAAAGGCGAAACAAATCGCGCAAAAAGAGTGCGGAGTGAGAAATCCCAATATCACAATTTCCGCTTCCTCATTTGTGCCAAAGCCCCACACGCCTTTTCAATGGGCCAATATGATCACGTTGGAAGAAATTATTAGAAAACAAAATCTTTTAAAAGATCACGCCGTCAAATACGGGCTTTCCTTTAGAAAGCACTATTCCAAAATATCCCACTTGGAAGGCATCGTTTCCCGCGGAGACAGAAGAGTGGGAGAGATGATTTACAGGGCGTGGGAAAAAGGGTGCCGCTTTGACGGATGGGACGAGACTTTTAGACACGATCTTTGGATTGAGGCCTTGAATGAAACGGGCATCGATCCCAAGTACATGCTTGGCACCATCCCGGTGGAATCAAGGCTTCCTTGGGACCACATAGATGTCGGGCTTGAGCACAAGTTTCTTGAAAGAGAGTGGAAAAAAGCCACCAAAAACAGACTGTCTCCTCCTTGCGGCAAAGTTGCAGGCATGATTGTTCACCACACCAACCTCGAGGCTTTGGAAAAGACTTTTAGCGTGGATAAAAAACGCCTCGTTTGCTACAGCTGCGGGGTTGAATGCGACCTGCAAGAAATGGTGGATGAAAGAAGAGATTATTTAACCTCCATGAACGCCACCAAAGATCTGCCTTACGAAGCTCCCAAGGAGCGCAAGAAAATTGTGGAGCTTAGGGAAAAGAGAGGTCAAAACGTTGGTTACAAATATCGAATAGAGTTCTCCAAAATGGGCCCTTTAAGCTTTATCGGTCATTTGGACACCCAAAAAATTGTGGCGAGGATTTTTAAGCGCGCCGAGGTTGAGCTGCTGCATTCCGAGGGGTACAAACGCAGGCCTCTCATTTCTTTTGGACCGGCTTTGACGTTGGGGATAAGCTCCTTAAGAGAGTTTTTTGACATACGGGTGCCCGAGAGGTGGGAAAAACCGGAAGAAATATTGGAAAAACTCCAGCAATTTTCTGAAAAGGGGATTCTTTTTAACCATATCGAAGAGCTTGAAGGCAAAGTCGCGTCCATCCAAGATTCTGTCAAAGAGTTTACCTACTTTTTAAAGGTGGACAACCCGGAACTCTTGCCAAAGGTTTTGGAAAACCTAAAAAAAGAAGAGAAGATTTTAATAAAGTCCTACAATAAAAAAATGAAGACTTTTATTGAAAAAGACATAAAGACAAGGTTGGGAGACGTTTATTCCGGGGAGTTGCCCCTGTCTAGCGAGCAATTGGACATTATCGACGAGGTCTCCCCCTGCAAAGGGGCCGGGATTTTTGTGAAGACGGAAGTGGATCAAGGATCGTCAATAAGGCCTTCTGAAGTTGTTGACGTCTTAAGCTCGAGAGGGTTGAAGGTTCATCGTCCGGTCAAGTTTGAAGTGACTTTGGCGTAAGATTCTCCTTGCTCTGGAAACATGGCAAGGATCTTTTGCGCAAGCTTGCTCGCTTTTTTAGATTGTCCGTTGTCGCGCAATAAAGCGTTTAATTCGCGCCACGCGCGGTAGTTGTTTGGATCCTTTTTTATTGCCGTTTGCAATAAATGAACTGCCAGGCCTGGATTGGAGAGCGCCACGTTTTGGGCGTAGGCGATGTAGAAGGCCGCCCCGTCGTTGTTAAGCTGAATAAGTTTTTGATAAATCAATCGGGCCTTCTTGGGGGCGGCGTTTTCAATTTTTAAGGCCTCATCAAATATTGAGCCTAAATTTCTCGAGGCCTCCAAGCTTTTAAGGGGCAGAATGGCCCGGGCCCAAAAATCTCCTTTTTCCCACGCTTGCATAAACTCAAAAAAACTCATTTCTCGTTCAGAATCTTTCCCTGTGACAAGAAAGAGCTTTTCGTGTTTGAGTTCGTAGCCCACGACTAAAGCGAAAGGCGAGTTCTCCGTTCCTTGCTCCACAACGATTGGATTTCCATTGTCCAATTCTTTAATTATCCGGGGCAGGCTGCCTGATTTTATCGATATCCATCCTCTTTCTCGTATTCCAGTTAAAACTCGGGCGCGATTTAAGCTCTGAGCGTCCATTTTTTTAAGCAGGCCAGTTGTTTCTTCCCGGTCTGAAATCATGTTTAAAAGAGGCGGGCTTTCCAATTGGATTTCTTTTGACTCTGAATGGTTTTTTTCTGATTTGAGATTGCCCGCGCAACTTGTAAACAAGCTTAGGAGCAAAACGCCTAAAGAAAAGGTGGGGATCACAGGGGCTAGATACATTGCGCTTAACCTCCAAGTCTATACCCGATACATGATCGGCAATGGAGGATTTTATGTAAAAATGGTTGTGGTGATGAATGTTGGAGGTTTTTTCTATGCGGTGTAAGAAAAACTATTGGCGATATTTTCTTTCAACCATTAACAACAAAAGGGTCAATTTTATCTTCTCAGCGGTCTTCAACTTTAGCTCGAGCAAAACTTTCATAAGCTTCCATGCGGTTAAGTGGTGAGTATATTCTTATTTTAATCGGCGCCTCGCCATTATAGCAAATATTTAACCGCTGCGGTTAACTTTTCTTTAGTTTACGTGCTTAAGTTGTTGAAAACAGTTTTTGACAAGGCGTGTAAATTGCGCTCAATACTGGTCATTTCCTATGAAATTTAATAGGTTGTTTAAGCTAAAAAATTATTTTTAAACAAGAGGTTCCATATGGCAAACGCTGAAGCCGCGACCAAGAATAAAGTTGTCAATATGAAGAAAACATCCTCAGACAAGAGGATGGATCTCATAAAAAAACACGGCCTGAATAAAAAAGAACTGCTGGAGATGTATTCCAATATTGTGACCTCCAGAAAACTAGACGACGCTGAAATTTCCATGAAAAAACAGTCCAAGGCTTTTTTTCAGATATCCGGCGCGGGACACGAAGGAATTTTGACCGCGGCGGCCAAGGTTTTAAAACCCAAACATGATTATTTTATACCGTATTATCGCGACCGGGCCTTGTGCCTTGGTCTTGGGGTCACTCCCTATGAAATGCTTTGTCAGGCAAACGGCAACACCGGAGACACCGCTAGCCACGGCCGTCAGATGCCGGCGCATTGGGGCAACGTCAAGCTTAATATTGTCAGTAAGTCGTCTTGCACCGGAACACAATTTTTGCAAGCCGTTGGCGTCGCCGAAGCGGGAAAATACCTTTCTAAAATGGCCAAGGAAGGAGTTGACCACAAACTTCCTTATCACGACGATGAAATTGTTTACTGCTCGACAGGCGACGGCACAACCTCTCAAGGAGAGTTTTGGGAAGCGCTGACCACCTCGGTGGTCAACAAATTCCCCGTTTTGTTTATGGTCGAAGACAATGGTTTTGCTATTTCTGTTCCAACCTCCGTTCAAACGCCGGAAGGCTCTATCTCAAAAGCTTTAAATAACTTTCCAGGCCTTAAAATATTTACTTGCGACGGCTGTTGTCCTATCGAAAGCTACGACACCATGAAAGAAGCGGAGGCTTATTTAAGGGCGGGCAAAGGGCCGGCGCTGGTTCACGCCACTGTGACAAGACCTTATTCCCACTCTCTGTCGGACGATCATTCGTTTTATCGCACAAAAAAAGAGCTGGAAGAAGAGGCGAAAAGAGACGTGTTTCACACTTTTCCAAAGTTTTTAACGGACTCGAATCTTGTCAGCCAAAAAGAAATTGAAAGTGTGGAGAGCAAGGCCAAAGAAGAAGTCAAAACCGCCATGAAAAAAGCCATTGAGACCGCTTGGCCTGAGCCATCCACTTACGCGGATCATTTATATTCCGATGTCGATCCAACCGGCTCCGACTTTGAAACAGAGCCGGAGTTTTCCGGCAAGGAAGACATTCCCATGGCGGGAGCCATTAACGCCACCTTGAAATCCGAAATTCAAAAAAATCCTTTAATGAGAATATTTGGCGAAGACGTGGCGGATTTTTCCGAGTTGGAGAAATTGGACAATGAAGAGTTAAAAGGCAAGGGAGGGGTTTTTAAAGTCACCTCTGGAGCTCAAAGAGTCTCCAAAGAAGGCCAAGTTTTTAACTCGCCCTTGGCGGAGGCTAATATTATCGGCAGGGCGATTGGCCAGGCCATGCGCGGAATCAAGCCGGTGGTTGAAATTCAGTTTTTTGACTATATTTGGACCGCTTATATGCAGCTTAAAAATGAAATGGCCACCACTCGCTACCGCTCGGGAGGCGATTTTAAAAGTCCCATGGTGATAAGAGTCCCCATAGGCGGGTATCTCAAGGGAGGCGCCATGTATCACTCGCAATCCGGGGAGTCCTTGTACACGCATATTCCCGGCGTCAGAGTGGTTTTTCCCTCCAACGCCAAAGACGCCGCGGGGCTTTTAAGAACCGCCATTCGCTGCGACGACCCGGTTATGTTTCTTGAGCACAAGCATCTTTATTACCAAGGATACAATAGAACAGCCGATCCCGGGGAAAACTTTATGATTCCTTTTGGCAAGGCCCGCCTGGCCAAAGAGGGAAAAGACGCCACTGTCGTGGCCTGGGGCGCGTTGGTGCAAAAGTCCATCGACGCCGCCAAAAAGTTGGAAGAAGAAAAAGGCGTCTCGATTGAGGTGATTGATCTTAGAACTTTGGCCCCTTTTGACATGGAAGCTATCAAAAAGTCTCTTGCCAAGACAAATAGAATCCTCATCGCCCACGAAGAACACAAGACTTCCGGTTTTGCCGGAGAGATTGCCGCCAGAATCAATGAAGAGTGCTTTGAATCTTTGGACGCTCCCATTCTTAGAGTTTGTTCCAAGGACACTCATGTGGCCTACAATCCAGGGTTGGAAGAGGTTATCCTTCCGCAAACGCCAGACGTGTACAACGAGTTAAAAAAGCTTTTGGAGTATTAATTGACCGATAAAAAAGACCCCCAAGGAACGGGAGAAAAGTTTAATCTTGAAACTTATATGGAGGCCAGGAAGGTCGCCAGAAGAATCGCCTTTCTTTTTGCCAGCCACATGGACCAGGGGATGAGCGAAGAGGACGGGCTTCATATTCTTGACGAGTTGTTTAAAAAACACAATATCGAAAAAAAATGGCACCCCAGCAAATTTCGCATTGGCAAAAACACGCTTAAGGGCTTCAAGGAAAAATCCGAGCCTGGAATCAAGCTGCAAAAAGAAGACATCTATTTTATCGATATTGGTCCTGTCATCAACGGACATGAAGCGGATTACGGCCAAACTTTCACCGTTGGGCAAAATCAAGACTACGCCCACGCTCAAAAAACTTCCAAAAAAGTGTTTGATGAGCTCTCGTCCGTTTGGCGGGAGAAGAAAGTCACCGGAAAAGAACTTTATAGAGAGGCGAAAAATCTTGCAAAAAAATATGGCTATGAACTCAATGAAGACATGCAAGGCCATAGATTGGGAGATCTTCCCCACGCCGTCCATCACAAGGGCAAATTGGGGGACTTTGAATCAACTCCCGTCGAAAATTTGTGGATGCTGGAGATTCATTTGCGCCATCCGGAAAAGCCATTTGGGGCCTTTTTCGAGGATGTTTTGTTTTAGTCTTTTGTTTTAAAAAGGGCTAGAGCTTGAGTCCAATTGTCTTTCCGGCAATCGATCAATAATGGCGTAAATCTTTTTTGGATCGCTCACCCCATGGGCCGTGTACTTTATCCCCGCGTCTTTTCCCAGAAGAATTAAATCAAATTCGCTATACATGCCGTATTTTTCCAAGATATCGTCTTCTAACCCGGAGCAAATCACCAAATCCCGACTTTGATATTCTTTTGGAGAACGGTCAAAGAGCTCTCTTTGATTGTTTAAGTGGACAGGGTCTTGCGATTGCAATAAAAGAACTCGTTTGTGGCCTTCGAAAGATTTTAACTCGTCCATGTTCATAAAATCTCCTTTTCACGAGAAACGCTATTCCAATTCTGTCACGAATTGGGACATTAGAGAAAAGAGCGAGTTAGAAAAAAATTAACGGATCTGGAAGTCTTCGATTCTAGGAGCCCTAGAGCTGGGCAAAGGCTTTGACTCTTCTTTTACGCCCAAACAGCTTTCCACGGTCTTTGCTCCCTCGCCCGCGACTTCCACGTAGGCGTTTAAGGGCGTCCAGTTGGAGTATAGCTTATTCTCCTTGGTATTAAACAGGCCAATTTCAACAATATATTTTCCCGTCAACTTGCCGCCGCCGGAAAAAATAAGAGGGGCGAAGGAAAGTCGATTTATATTTCCTCGTATAGCGCTGGTCGGCCTTACATAAATCTCGTTTCTATTTTTTTCGTTGGATTGAACCAGGTCGTAATCTAAAAGGGTCAGTCGATGTCCAAAGGCCGGACAGTGAAAACGCCGAAAATCTTGAGAAACGCTGGCGGCGTGATAATACACATGCAGGGTGAAGGTTTTTGTGACGCGAGAGGATCTTCTGGTGTCAAAAGCCACATACCCAAGATGCTGGCGGCTGCCCCGATTTATTTTTGTCACTTTATACACCCATGAGTCAACGCCGTGTTTGGTGTAAAGCAGCTTGGCCGCTTGCTCTGTCAGCTCGGGGACGTCCAGTTTGAATTGAAGTCCTTTCGAGATTTCCACTTCTCGTTTTTTGCCGACTTTCCATTCAATGGCCTTAAGGTCTTGAATGTCGACTTCAACATCTTTTAAAAAATAAATGCCGCTTTTTTGGCCTAACTCTATTTCGTTGGAACAGGAAAGCGCCAGAAAGAATCCGGCAAAGAGAAAAATCTTTATGGGAAATACACTCATGCGCTTAGTATACCTCGAAGCAATCAATCGGGGCAAACTGGTCTTTATTTCTGGATTTGAGCCTTCATCAAGCGTTCTTTTTCCACCACTGAATCGGTTTTAAACCAGTCATTGCCGGCTCCCCGGCCCATGGGCTTGTATACTTGAGTTAAAATCCTGCCTTTGTCGTAAATCTTTTCGTCCACATGAACTTTTACCACTTCTCCTGTTATGAGCGAGCCGCAACCGGGATCGTTGCCGTAGCAAAGAATGTCGCGCAGCTTGCACTCAAAATGAATGGGGCTTTCTTTGACTCTTTTAGCCTTTACCATGTCCGAATCAAGCGGAGTGAGGCCCGCGTGAAGAAATTCGTCTTGGCCGTAATCAAGCTCGGCGCTGGCCATATTGACTTTGTCCGCGTTTTCTTCGGTGACAAAATTGATCACGAATTCTTTTTCTCTTTCGATATTGACCACGGTGTCTTTTTTATTGCCGGTGGATGTTCTAATCAAAGGAGCAAAGGCCACAATCATGGGCTTGGCGCTGACCCCGGTGAAAAAAGAAAAAGGAGCCAAGTTGTTGGTGCCGTCTTCATTAACCGTGGACACCACCGCGATAGGTCTTGGCAGAATGGAACCGATAAGCAGTTTGTAATTGTCGGCAAAATTTTGGTCAGTGTTAATGTCAATCATCATTTCTCCATCCAGGATTTCCAGTAATCTTTAAATTCGTATCTCGTAAAAGCTTCGCTTCTTTTTAAAGGGTGGCGGGCGTCTATCATGACGGCGTATTCGTCGGTCCATTCCTTTTCATTGGCTTTTTGAAAAGCGTTGGGATGAGGGCCGTGGTGTATGCCTTGAGGATGAAAAGTTATGGCGCCCGCGTCGATATTGTCGCGGCTAAAGAAATTGCCCTCGTGATAAAACAACACTTCGTCGTAATCGATGTTTGAATGGTAAAAAGGAACTTTCAAAACTCCTTCGGAAGTGTGCTCCAAAGGTCTTGCCACAAAAGAGCAAACCACAAAATTTTTGCACACAAACA
>JBBDND010000224.1:0-2580 GCA_040877865.1 Bacteriovoracaceae bacterium
AGAGTTTCATGAAGAACCTCAAGTGTTGCATTACGGGAAAAAGGGCACCGGAGTAACATTGAAGCCGGGCATGACCTTTACCATTGAGCCTATGATTAACCTGGGAAAAAGGCACTGCAAATTATTAAAAGACGGCTGGACCGTGGTCACTAAAGACGGCAAGCCGTCGGCTCAATTCGAACACACAATTTTAATTACCGACGATGGACATGAAATTTTGACCCTGGATCCAGACGGACGTCAGGTTCCCGTCTTGGATTAAAAATGGAAATGTCGTTATCGATAAAGACCAATGATTTTTTTTTGGGAGTTGAAATTGACAGCTCCGACACTCTTTACAAGGTCCAATTCGCGGCAGATCAAAACCCCTATAAAGACGCGGGCTCCGCTCTTAAGTCTGGCGTTTTGAATCAAAAGATCTCTCAAATCTTAAATTTATCCGCCGGGGATTTGACCAGAGAAAGGCCGACCTTGCCACTGGAGAGATGCCTTTTTGCCGTTAAACAACTTATAAAAAACTTTCAGGGGGACGACCTTTATAAATCCGACTTGTCGCCCGCCAGGCTTTCCAGTCTTGTCTGCCGCTGTTTGTTTTTGGACAAGCAGGCTTTGGAGCGCTCTTTTATGGAGGCAAAGGGAGATTTTAAAAAAGCGGTTCTCTCCACCCAGGCCTCGCTCATATGCTCAACCTGCTCAAAAGATGTTAAACTCGTTTATGAAAATATGAGTTTTAAAGAGGTGAGCGAGCAAAGAGAAAAAGTAAGAAAAGCGGCGCAGAAGGCTTTGGATGAATTTTCTCTTTTTAGTCCGCCAGAATTTCAGGGGATGAGTTTTGAAGTCGCCAGCTCAAAGACAGACACCGTAAAAATAAAAGCGCTAAATCGAAACGAGGGTCTTGGCAGGCTTAAAATACAAAAGACACTGGAAAATTATTTGCGCCAAGAAATCGCCCAAGGGCTGAGAATCTCCGTGTTTTTTTAGCAATTTATATTTTTGGCGTCCAAAGCCTGCAGCTTTTCGAAAACTTTTTGAGGATCTTTTAGCGTCTTCATCACGCGGCGCAACCCGATATCCTCTAAAATATAGCGCATTTTTTCATAAAATAGAGTCAGCTCGGGAATATGTTTTTCCATGCAATTTGGCTTGCTCATAATCGCTTGCATCTGCGTCACGAAATTGACAAAGAGCAGAGAGGATTTTTCCCGCAATTCGTTGATGTTGGATTGGTCTATGGCCAACTTTTTAGGGCTTCTTTTCTCTGTGTAGATTGAAAAGAAAACCGTATTTTTGGTCATCAATAGCTCTAAAACTTTCATAGACGGCGAGTTTGCCGCGCACACCTGCTTTACATATTTGTCTTTCATGTAAATGGAATCCCGCAGTTGGACAAAAGAGCTGATAACTTCCTGGTTTAGTTTAAAAACTGGGCCTCCAAGTTTATGCTTGTGCATAAAGGCTTCTTCTTGACCCAGGCAGACCATAAAGCGCTTAGGTTTGGAAAAGCCTTTAAAGCTAAAAAGTACGAGAGTTAAAACCATTAGAATTTTTAACATTTTTAACATGAAGCCAGCATAACAAATGCCTGGCTTTTTGACCATTAGGCAATGCTTCTCTCTTTTAAAATCGGGAATTTGACGATATAAATTGGCCGAGGCTTGAAATAACCATGAAAGAAATGTCCCTGACGGATCACTTAACTGAATTGAGGCTGCGGCTTATCAGAGTCGCCGTCATACTCTTGGCGTCCTTTGTTGTTTGTTACGCTTTTGGGGAACAAATTCAAAACTTGCTATTGACCCCTTTACGGACGGCGTTGGGAGAGAGCGGAAAGATTGTTTTTATCGGGCTTTTGGATAAAGTGTTGACCCAGTTTCAATTAGCCTTCTGGTCCTCCATCATTTTCTCTTCTCCGCTATGGTTTCGGGAGATATGGCTGTTTATCAGGCCTGGGCTCTACAAGAAAGAAGCAAAAATTATTTTGCCTTTTCTCGTGGTGGGATTCGCGCTTTTTTGGCTTGGAGTTTCTTTTGGCTACTTTATTGTTTTTCCCTATACTTTTGACGTCATTTTAGGTTTTGGGGTTCAAAATATCGAAGCCACTCTAAACCTTAAAGATTATATAGTGTTGGCAAGCAAAGTTCTGGTCTTTTTGGGCGTTCTTTTTCAGTTGCCAAACATTATGCTTATCTTGGGTTTTATGGGGCTTATCGACAAAAATAACCTAAAACCGGCGCACCGCTATGTTTTGGCGGCTTTTGCCGTTCTATCGGCCATCATGACTCCTCCGGATGTCATCACCATGATGGCCTTGTGGATTCCCATGGTGGCGTTGTACGCGGTGGGCGTGGCGGGAGTTCATCTTATCGTGGAGCCTTTCAGGAAGAGGAAAAACTCGGAAGCTGAAGATGGCGCCGCATAGTCTGGCTTCTCTCCTAATTTCAATCTGTTAAAGCCTTAAGAATGCCGTCCTTTCAACCGACAAGGAAGACGAGGTCGGCGATGTTGGTTAATGTAAAAAATGTTCATTATAAAATCCCAAATGGCGAGTCCATTTATGAGAACCTGAACTTTGAATTGTAT
>JBBDND010000225.1:0-2579 GCA_040877865.1 Bacteriovoracaceae bacterium
TCTAAGGGCCGATTACAAGGTGGTCTATGACGTTAAAAATAAAAAAGCCGCGGCAAACTCCGTTATAACATTTACTCAACGCGAGGAGGGCAAGCCGATTTTTGACCTCATGGAAAGTCCTATCAGCGCGAAAATTAACGGCGAACAAGTTGACATCGCTCTCATTCAAGACCCCGACAAACAGACAAAATACCGTCTGGCCGACAAGGACCTTGCCCCTGGCGAACACACTCTGGAAATAGAACACGAATTTTCAGAGAACATAAAGTTTTCAGGAGGCGGCGTCGCTTCCGGCTTTTGGATGAGCGATCTGTCAGATCGCAAATATCTCGAGCAATATCTGCCTTCCAACTTGGAATTTGACCAGTTTAAAATGAGCCTTGAAGTCCAAATCATAAACGCGTCTGAAGAACATGAAGTTTTTGCCAACGGCGAGATCGATTTCTTTGGGGACAACCACTTTAAAGTAGAGTTCCCCTCTTACTTCACGACTTCCTCAATGTTTTTTCATTTAACCCCCAGGGATCGTTTTACAAAAAAAGAATTTATTTTCACCTCGATCAACGGTTCCAAGATCCCCGTTATGGCCTACTCAAAGTCGAGCTGGTCTTTGGTAAATATTGAAAATAAAATCATCGAAATACTTAAAGAGCTGGAGGAAAAACTTGGAGCGTGGGGCCACCCAGGCCTTACGGTCTATATCGCCGGCAGCGGAGGCATGGAACACAGCGGGGCCACCATCACGTCTTTGTGGGCGCTTGGCCATGAGCTTACCCACAGCTATTTTGCCCGAGGAGTCATGCCCATTGACGGCAATTCCGGTTGGCTGGACGAGGCGATAGCCAGCTGGAGGGACGACGGATACAAGGCTTCGAGCAAGCCCTTTTACAATTCGGCGAAGATGGCAGGATTCTCGCCTTACAAAAGGACCACGGACCGGAAGGCTTACCGACAAGGAGCAAGCTTCATGGCGTTTTTAAATCACGAGTTGAAGGATCGCGGCGGCCTGGAAACTTTTCTGGCCTCCATGTATGAGAATTACATGCATAAAAATTTAAACACATCCGTTTTCCAAAAAGAGCTGGAAAAATTTAGCGGTCGCAGTTTTAAGTCGGATTTTGACCGCTATGTCTTGAAAAAAGACTCAGCTTGGGAAGAAAGGGAAAAAAGAAAAACGTCGGCGGCTCCAAACCCCTTTCATCCCAAATTGTCTAAAAAACAGTTGATGGATCTATTGTAAAAGAAACACGGGGGAGCCTAATTGATGATTCGGGCTCCCTTTTTATAAGTTAGATAAGACCACATCCACTGCAGCAACACCGACACGCGATTCCTAAACCCTATTAAAAAATAAATATGAATAAAAACCCACATGCACCAGGCCAAAAGCCCGCTAAGCCGCAGCTTGCGAATTTGGACAACGGCCTTGCTTCTTCCGATTGTCGCCATCTGGCCTTTGTCCTTGTAGCGAAATCCCGCGGGCTCCTTGCCCTCTTTTAGCGCTCTTAAAGCCCTTCCCAAATACTTTCCTTGTTGAATGGCCACGGAGGCGGTTCCCGGCAATTGATGGTCGTCAAAATAAACCATGTCCCCCAAGGCGTATATGTCTTGAGCCCCTTTTACCCGCAAATATTCATTGACCTGAACCCGATCGCCTTTTTGTAAATCCACCTCAAGACTTTCTCCCGCTTGGCCCGCCAGATCAACGGCGGCGACCCCGGCCGCCCAAATGATACTATGGGCGTTTATCGCGTCCTCTCCCAGTTCAACCCTGTTCTTCTCAATCTTTGTCACTTTACTGTCAAGCCAAACAGAGACTCCCAGTTTTTCCAAATCACTTTTGGCTCTTTGAGACAGAGACGGGTGAAAGCTGGGCAAAAGTCGCTCTCCGGCTTCAATCAAAACAACCCTGGCGTCGGAGGGATTTATATTTCTAAAATCTTGGACAAGCGAAAACCTCGCCAACTCGGCTATGGCCCCGGCGAGCTCGACTCCGGTAGGTCCGCCGCCGATAATAACAAAGCTCATTAAAGACTTTTTCTTTTGAGAATCATTTTCCAACTCGGCGGACTCAAAAGCCATGAGAATTTTTTTGCGCATGGCGAGCGCGTCAGAGACGCTTTTAAGACCGCAAACATGCTCTTCCCAATCTTTGTTGAATATAAAATTTTTTGCTCCCGCCGCCATCACCAGTTTGTCATAATGAATCCGCTGATTGTCTTTTAAAACGATGTCATTTTTCCCTGGATCAATTTTTTCAACTTCTCCCAAAATGACTTCGACATTCTTGTCCTGTCTAAAAAAGGCCCTAACGGGAACCGCGATATCCGCCGGAGAAAGTCCGGCCGTGGCCACTTGATACAAAAAGGGCTGGAACAAGTGATAATTGCGCCGATCCACCAACTTCACCCGCAGCTCTTTGTCTTTAGCGAGCTCTTTGGCGGCGTTAATACCCCCAAAACCGGCCCCTATAACAACAATCTCTCTCATAAATCAACCTCTTTCATAAACACAGCTTCTCAGATTTAAAGTCATATTGAAAAATAAGGGTTCGAAAAAATGATAAATTGAGTTTATAA
>JBBDND010000226.1:0-2574 GCA_040877865.1 Bacteriovoracaceae bacterium
AAAGAGAATAAGAAAAGCAAAACTTATTCTAAATTTGATCAGATTGACGGATCCCATCCTTTTAAAAAAGCCGTCCCAAACGGCTTTGTTGATTATCCCGCCCGAAAAAGAAAAAACGGCAAAGTCCGCTATTTTAATTATGAATTGGCCAGAAGCATGGGGCTTGTTCCTAAAGACCACGCGGACAAAATGACTAAAGAGCTTGAGAAAAAAATTCTCGACACTTTCGCCTTGGTTATTATTAATGAGTTTGATCAAATGAACGGCCGCAGTTTCCCGAAAGAGCAAATGAAAAAAGGCTCGTATATGGCCACGCGTTACTTGCAGATGCAGCATGACGACAAGACGGGCAAAACAAGCGGAGACGGCCGCTCCATTTGGAACGGCCAAATCAAGCACAAAGGCAAGACTTGGGACATTTCGAGTTGCGGCACCGGCGCCACAAGACTTAGTCCGGCGACCAGCAAGTTTAACAAATTTTTTGAAACGGGCGATCCTTCCATTTCCTATGGATGTGGATACGCCGAATTGGACGAAGGCTTGGCCACGGCCTTGTTTAGCGACATCTTTAAAAAGAACAATGTCGAGACAGAAGAAACACTTTGCGTCTTGGAATTTGAAAAAGGCTTCTCTATAAACGTGCGGGCGCATTCGTCTTTGTTGCGTCCTTCCCATTTTTTTCGTTGTTTGAAACAAAACGACCACGCTTCTTTAAAGCGGGTCTCCGATTATTATATAGACAGCCAACGCAACAACCCCGCTTTTGCCAATTGCCCCAAAGAAAAAGGCAAATACGAATTTTTAGTAAAAAAAGTTTGCGAAACATTCGCGAGAACCGCGGCTGATTTTGAGGACGACTATATCTTTTGTTGGTTGGACTGGGACGGGGACAACATCTTGATGGATGGAGGCATAATCGACTACGGATCGGTGCGCCAATTTGGCCTGTTTCATCATGAATACCGTTATGACGATGTTGAGCGCTATTCGACTTCTATCTTGGAGCAGAAAGAAAAGGCCAAGAGAATTGTTCAAACTTTTGTTCAAATGGCGGATTACCTTAAAACAAAAGACAAAAAGTCTTTGAGCGCTTTTAAAAATCACAAGTTGTTGGACGAATTTGAAAAAGAATTTGAAAATCAAAAGAATCAAAACATATTGCGCAGGATGGGATTTAATCAAAAGTGGCTTGCCGCCATTATTAATCACAAGAAAGAAAAAGTGGAAGAATTTAGAAAAGTTTTCACATACTTTGAAAGGGCCAAAAGCAACAGAGGCATTGTTGAAGTCAATGACGGCATTACTTGGGACGCAATCTTTTGCATGAGGGACTTGCTCAGAGAGTTGCCGCAAATTTATCTGTCGCGGGACGAGAAAGTAAGCGAGAGCGAGTTTATTGAAATCGTGGGCTCCAATTACGCCGACGAAGAGGATTTAAAAATTAATAATTATAGAAAAAAGAAAATTAAAGAATTTCAAGAAGCTTATTGGGATTTGGTTTTAACCGCGGCGGATTTGTCCAATCAATCAAAGCAACAGGTCTTGTTGGAATTGTCCATGCGCTCGTCTGTCATAAACAAGATGGAGAGGGTGACAGGAGACGCGATTTCCCTGATTGTGGACGTGGTCATGAAAAAAAGAAACTCTTTGAGTTCGGACGAAGTCTACAAACTTTTTAAAAAACTTGCCTTGTTCCAAGTCTTTGATCCCCGCGCAAAAGCTCCGTCAAACAAAAAGTTTTGGCAAAGCGATTTGATGCGGCAATTTTATGAAATTGTAAAGGAGCGCAGAGAGGGGATATGAAGTTAGCGCTCTATAGCGGCGGGCATGATTTTGAAAACAAAGACATGGACAGAAATCTTTTGGAAGTGGTGGGAAAGAAAAATCCGCAAGTCGCTTTCATTCCTTCAAGCTCTTATTTGAGTCATGTGGATTTTAAGGAATTCGTCAATCAATACCGCAAATACAAATTAAAGCGTTTTATTCATTTTCCCATCGATGTTCCTTTTGCGGAAGTTTTAAAACGAGAGGTCTTTAAATCAGACATCATTCATTTGTCTGGCGGCAACACTTTTTATTTCATCAAACACCTGCGCAAGGCTAAACTTTTAAAAGATTTTAAAGAATTTGTTCAAAACGGCGGTATACTGACTGGCCTTTCAGCCGGCGCCATCATTATGACCAGAAGCATCCACACCGCCAGTTTTCCCGAATTTGACCGCGACCAGAACGAGGATCAGGTGAAAAACTTTAGAGGAATGGGGCTGGTAAACTTCGAATTCTTTCCCCATTACAAAAACTCGCTTCGCTATGACAAAGAAATTCTTCAGTACTCCATGATCACCCATAACCCTGTTTACGCGTGTCCTGACGGCTCGGGCATCGTTATTTCCGACTCGGAAAAAAGAATGGTGGGCAGGTGCTTTTGCTTTTTCCGCGGCCGAAAATTCATTCTCTAGACAGGTTAAAAAACGGGTCATTGTTGACGCGGCGCCTTCAGTTGTAAATTCGCTATAAAAAGGTTGTAAATCTCCGAATCGGCTTTTTATCCCTTCTTTTGCGCGCTACAAAACC
>JBBDND010000227.1:0-6066 GCA_040877865.1 Bacteriovoracaceae bacterium
TTACAAAGACGGTGAAGTGGTTTGGCCTAAAGCCAATAGCGGCGACCCAAGCTCCGTAATCGCTTTCCTTTCTTAACTCCTCATAGAGAGACGCGGAGATTTTCCAAGGCCTGCCCAAGGAGGAAAAATCGAATCTTTTGATGGTCTCGTCCGAAACCTGCTCTATCAAAGCGGCGATCTTCTTTTGAAACTCTCCGGAAAATTCCTCCAATTTTAATTCAGAAATAAAAATTTTTGGCATGTCTTCGCCGGGGTGCTCAAAATGTTTGGCAAAAAGTTTTTTTTCTTTAAATTGATAATCGCCTTTTTCAACGTATCCGCTTTCCAAAAAAGGTTTTGCCACCACGTCAATGCCCACACGGGGATGATTAAAAGTTCGCAAGGCTATGTGATCGTTAACCACCTCGTCCCCTCTTTCTTTGAACAACTCAACAATTTTTTTTGCCTGAGGATTGAGTTGAATGTAATCGGACCACATTTTATCCAATAATTGATCAATTGATTTAATTTCTTTCATAAACTAGCTCCATTTTTCTTAGGATTATAGCGCATTCGATGGCAAAAACCTTCTTTGAGATGTAGACTGCTTTTAATCAATATTTGCAAGAAAAAGGAAAGCTTATGGAATTTACACTTCGCGGCGATTATTTTATGGGTCAATTTAGCCGGTCAAACGGAGTAAGCGAGGCGGATGTCGCAAAATCAGCGGAATCTATCAGCAAAACCTCCCCTGCCAACACAGGCCACCATCTTTGGGACGCCTATATTGACTACCAAAACAACGATAAAATTATTGAGTCGGCGCAAAGCGGTTTTGAAATTTGGCGCAAAATCCCCATGGAGGAGCGCGTTGAATATCTGCAAGGCTTTCAAGAAGCCGCCAATAAGAAAAAAGAAGAAATTGGCCGGGCCATAGCATTGGAAACGGGCAAGCCTTTGTGGGAATCCATGACCGAGGCTGGAGGATTGGTGGCAAAGGTCAATGTCACCGTTACCGATTCCCTGGAGCGCATCGCCCAAGAAACCATTACCCAGGTGCTGCCAAATATCGACGGACACACCATTAAAAAACCCATCGGCCCGTGTCTAGTTATCGGGCCTTTTAATTTTCCCTGCCATTTGGCAAACGGCCAGATCCTCGCCGCGCTATTGGCCGGCAATAGCGTGGTTTTTAAGCCAAGTGAAAAAACCATGTATTCGGCGCAATTGCTGATTGAATGCTTTCACGAAGCGGGCTTTCCCGCCGGCGTTGTGAACTTGGTTAACGGAAGCGCCAAGACCACCCAAGACATTTTAAAACACCCAAGTGTGAAAGGCATTTTCTTTACCGGCTCTTTAAACGTTGGAAAAAAGATTCTGGAGTCGGTGGGGACCGACCTTACCAAATTGGTGGCCCTGGAGCTTGGAGGAAAAAATTCAACCATCTTGCACTCCGACGCCGACATTAATCACGCTTTGCCCGAGCTTTTACGGGCCTGTTTTTTAAGCGCCGGACAGCGATGCACTTCCACCAGTCTTATCGCCGTACATCGAAGCATTGAACAAGAATTTATCGCCAAATTCAAAGAGGCCGCGCAACGAATCATCATTGACCATCCCATCGATTACAAAAGCCAGCCTTTTATGGGCCCTTTAATTGATGAGGCGGCGCTAAACACCTATGAAAATTATCTTAAGCTTGCCAAAGAAAACGGCGCTGAGGAAATTTTGTCGCCCCAGCAAGTCGAGGCGAGCTTTCCCGGCCACTATGTCTCGCCTTCCATTCACTTTTTAAAACAGGCTGCGGTGACAAAAGAAAACCCTTTCACCCAAGAAGAAGTCTTTGGCCCCAACTGTTGTTTTATTCCTTATGAAAATATTGAAGACGCCATCGCCATTGCCAATATCTCCGACTATGGGCTTGCCGCCTCTGTTTTCACCCAGGACAAGGACATTTACGAGTTATGTTTAAGAGACATTCAATCCGGACTGATCAACCTTAACCGCTCTACCGTGGGCGCCAGCTCCCGACTGCCGTTTGGAGGGGTAAAAAACTCTGGCAATTATCGCCCCGCCGCGGTAAGCATGATTGATCACACTGTTTCAACCGTGTCCAGCTTGGAAACATTGGACAATAGCTCAAAACTAGATGACGTCAAAGGTCTTAAAAAATAATCAACCTGTCGCCAGAGAAAGACTTTATGTCTTTCTCTTGGCGGCGATTCAATTCGCTCACATTGTAGACTTTGTTGTCATGATGCCCTTAGGCCCGGTTTTAATGCGGGTTTTTGACATCTCTCCCATCCAATTCGCCTCATTGGTTTCTTCCTACAGCTTTAGCGCCGCGGTGGCGGGCGTGCTTTACGGGGTGGTGGCCGACCGCTTTGACCGAAAAACCTTGCTGCTTTTTTGCTTTGTCGGCTTTATTATTGGAACCTTTTTGTGTGGCGTGGCCGGCAACTTTAATTTGCTATTGGCCGCGAGAATTGTCGCCGGATGTTTCGGAGGGGTTTTAAACGGCATTGTGTTCGCGATGGTGACGGATTTGATTCCATTTCTTCGAAGGGGAGCCGCCATGGGGATTATCATGTCGTCCTTTTCCATCGCCAGCGTGCTGGGAGTGCCCATAGGACTTGCCATCGCGGACAACTTTGGCTGGCAAAAAACCTTTTGGTTTATCGCTCTATTCTCTCTGCCCATTTTTTTTGCTTCAAAGGCCGCCTTCCCCAGTCTTAAAGAACACATCCAAATAAAAAGTCCGCTGCAAGACTTTAAAAGATTTGGAAAGCTGCTTCTCAATCTAAACTACTTTAAATCTTATCTGCTCATTTTGCTTATCAGCGTTTCAAGCTTTATGCTCATTCCCTTTCTGTCTCCCTACGCGGTAAAAAATGTGGGCATCCTTGAAAGCGAATTGAAATACATATACTTGGTGGGGGGATTTTTCACCATTATCAGCTCCAGAATCATCGGCAAGGCCACCGACCGGTTTGGGGCCTACCAAGTTTTTGTGACCATGGCGCTTTTTTCGTTTCTTCCCATTTATCTTTACACCAGCGCCCCGGCGATGGAGCTTATCCCCTTTTTGGCCTTGTCCGCCCTGTTTATGACGGTGGTTTCCGGCAGATTCATCCCCATTATGACTTTGGTGTCTGAAATTGCCCGTTCCAAAGACCGAGGAACCTTTATGGGTCTTCTAAACTCAATCCGGGCGCTTGGCTCGGCGCTGGCCACTTTGGCGGCGGGGGCCATTATTGTGGAAACTCCCGGCGGAGAACTTGAAAAGTTCACAGATGTCGGGTATTTATCCATATTAATCTCTTTAGTCGCGATCATTTTTGGAGCGCGGGTAAACGGCATCCTAAAGCGAAAGCGCCAAGAGGAAGGCAATGAAAAAGACAACATTGATTGAAGTTGAAAATTTAAAAAACTTGTACGACCCACGGACCACCGCCGGGGTTGGCGGCCTGAGCTTTAAGCTGCATGAAAAAGAGTGCCTGGGAGTCATCGGCCCCAGCGGCTCCGGCAAATCCACTCTCTTAAAATGTCTGGCTGGGGAAATCACCAATTTTGAAGGAAGCATTGAACAATCCGAAAAAACCGTGATCGGCTATGTGGCGCAAGACGAGCGGCTAGAGCCAAAGCTTACCGTCTATGAAAACCTGGCCAAAGAAATTCAATTTTTTAATAACGAGGAAAGAATCTCAAGCCAAGTTCGCTCCACCCTTTCGCTGCTTGAGATAACCAACGAAATGGACAGCTTTCCCGATGAAATTAGCGGCGGCCAATACCAAAGGGCCCTGATAGGCAAGGCCTTGGTAAGAAATCCAAACATCCTTTTATTGGACGAGCCTTTTGGGCATCTGGATGAAAGATTGCGGCTTGAGCTTATGATGGAATTTTTTCCCTTGTTTAAGGCGCAAGGCATATCATTGATTTGGGTGACTCACCAAAATCACGAGGCTTTGGCCTTTTCTGATCGGGTGATGCTTTTAAATCACGGCAAATTGCAATCTCTTGACACTCCCTATGACATTTATTTTCATCCGAAAAATCTTTTTAGCGCCCAATTTCTTGGACACACCAATTCCGTGGTGGCCAAACTGGTGGAAGAGAAAAGCGACTCGCTGACAGTCAACTTCTTTGAAAAAGAGGTGGAGATAAAAAAACCGGAAAACTTTCAAGCGCCTCAATACGACGAGATCCTATTGGTGGTTCGCGCCTCGCAGCTTTTTCCCGACAACAAGGGGCCTTTTAAGGGCAAGGTCATTCAACGTCTCTTTCTGGGGGAATTTTATCTATGCGAGGTGGAAGTCTCCATGGAGCAAAGCGTGTGGATGAATGTTCCGGCCTATCAGGAAGTTAAAAAGAACCAAGACATCCAATTCAACGTGGACAGCGACCGGGTTTATTGCCTAAGCGAAATTTAAATCTATTTAAAGCAACTTGGTCAAGGCCACAATGAGGGCGACGGAGGCGGCCGAGCTCTAGCTTAAAATCGGTTTGTATCTGACAAAAGTCTAAGCTCTTAGCCTTTAAACTCCTCCCTTCACCCGTGTACTCTTAAAAAAATATGGCAAAGAAGCGCGGGAGAACGCTATGAACCTCTTTTTAAGCATTTTAACTTTTATGACATTCACTGTTTACGCCCACGCGGGTGTCGTCACTAAAATCTTTAAAGTCGAAGCTCCGGAAAACAAATCGGAAAACTATCACGTCTTGGCCTTGCATAACGGGCAAGTCTTCGAAGTTGATAGAAAGAACCCGCAACTGGTTCATAAATTGCAAAGAGCCGCCCAAGAAAGAGCCGCAGTGGAATTAGAGCTGGAATCCAACTTGCCGCTTAAAAGCGAATACGCCATCGAGCAGATTGTGGATGCCGTCCTGTTGCCAACTCCTGTCAATCCAGATTCACCCGCTCTGGGACTTAGTGAAGAGTTTACGCCCACGAATATTAAAAATCTCGCCAAGGCAAAACAAATGTTTTCCGAGCTTTTGCCGGCCAATAAATGGGGGGACCAGTGCTTTAACCGGGCCCACATTTGGAATCGGCAAATGCACAAAGACCACAGGGTAAAATCGGAAAAAATCTTTATCTTCTACACAAGAAAATACCGGCGCGAGATCAACGGCAAGTGGTGGTTCCACACCGCTCCCATGATCACCTTGCAAGGACAGAAGACGGTGATGGACAAAGAGTTCACCAATGGGCCGTTGTCCACAGCGGATTGGGAAAAAATCTTCAATGTCCCCATGCAACGCGACGGGTATCGCTGCAAGTTTATCGAGGGCATTAGCGAATATTACAACGAGTCCAACGACCAAAGTGAATACTGCAATATTCAATACTCCAGCATGTACTACTGGGAGCCTTCCGAACTGGAAGATTTGGAGGAAGAAGGCCTGGAAAAAACAAAGTGGGTGGACTGGGAGATCAGGCTCGCCGCCAAGGCCATCTTTTGGAGTTGGAAAAGCGTTTACCAAAAGTATAGGCCCTAGCGTCATGGCGCTCCGTTTTAAATTTGTTATAAAGGCGTATGCGCGGAAACAGCTTTGGCAAACTTTTTTCCATCACCTCTTTTGGCGAGTCTCACGGACCGGCCATGGGCGTGGTCATTGACGGCATGCCCGCAGGCGTAAGCGTTGATTTGGAAAGCTTGCAGGAAGAGCTGAACAAGCGCCGGCCCGGCAGACTTAATGTTGGCACCTCTCGCGACGAAGCGGACCAGGTGGAGATTTTAAGCGGCGTTTTTGAAGGCAAAAGCTTGGGAACTCCCATCGCGGCCGTGGTAAAAAACACCAATCAAAAAAGCCAAGACTACAACAAGAGCTTGCGCCGGCCAGGCCATGGGGACGAGACTTTTGAGCAAAAGTTTGGGCATCGCGATCACCGAGGCGGCGGACGCGCCAGCGGGCGAGAAACCCTGGCCAGAGTGATCGGCGGATATTTTGCCGGGCTCATTCTAAAGGAAGTTCGGTTTAAGGCGTATATTTCTCAAGCGGGAAACTTTAAAGCGGAATGTTCCTCGCCTTTTGACATGGAATTTGGAAAATGTCATTTTGCCGATCCCTCCCAAGAAGAAGCGC
>JBBDND010000227.1:6076-14073 GCA_040877865.1 Bacteriovoracaceae bacterium
AGAATACCTTTTGGATCTCAAACAAAAAGGAGAAAGCGCCGGGGGCAAAGTGAAGCTGCATATCAAAAATTTAGCTCCCGGATTGGGGGAGCCTGTTTTTGACAAACTCAAGGCCGATTTGGCCAAGGCCATGACCGGCATCGGCTCCTGTGTGGGAGTGGACTTTGGACTGGGCGAGACGTTTGTTTCAACTCCAGGCTCAGCGGCCACTGCAAGCCGCGAGAGTTTTGGCGGCATCGAAGCGGGGATATCCAATGGAGAAGAAATTGTGATGACGCTTTATTTTAGGCCGCCTTCCACAGTCGGCGAGAAGGCCAGGCAAGGCCGGCATGATCCATGCATACTGCCCAGAGTTCTGCCGGTGGTTGAGGCCATGGCAAAAATAACGGCGGCGGACCACTTTTTGCGCCAGAACGCTTATCAAATTTGATAAATTTTTATTCTTTTTCTTCCAATGAATGAAATTTCTTATAGATCTGCCTTAAATAAAAATCCGCGACACTTACGCTGGAACGATAAGCTTTGGAGACCTTTTCAAGTCTTTGATCGGTTTTTTCTTTGATTCTGGGAATAGTTTCCCAAGCGTAATTATTGCCTTTATAGAACATTCCTTCTTCCCCGGCCGCGGACCCGCTTCCGATGGCGTAGCTTGGATTTAGGGAAAAAAGATTCTCTCCAAAGGCCACATAGGGAGCTCCCGACAAGGTCAAATTGTAAAGTGTGGGAAAAATATCTTCATGGCTGCCGAGTTTTTTATGGTCGAAGCTCTTTGGCCTTATTTCTTCAGGCGCGTAAACATAAAAAGGAACCTGGTATTTAAGATAGCTCTCATCCAGCCCGTAGCTCATAAATCCCCAAAAATTGTGGTCTCCCGTAAAAGCCACCACCGTGTTTTGGGCCAACTCTCCTTCTTTCACCGTCGATAAAAATTGAGACAACACGGTGTTTGAGTATTGAAAAGCTCGGAAGCGCTTCAAGAACAGATCTTCTTCTCGACTGATTCTAGGCCTTAACTTGTCCGGTATGGACAACTGGCCTGGAGGATGAAAGTATTCGGGCGTGTCAAAAGGCGGATGATTGCTGGTGGTGAGAACCAGCATAAATTGCGGTCTTTGCGCCTTTTCCAATTTTTTTTCAATATGTTTGAAAAGATGCTCGTCATAAAGTCCCCATTCGTTTCCAACATCGCCTTTTAACGCCAGAGCTTTTTTAATATGACTTTCGCCCTCGACATGGTGATAGTCCTGAATTTGGAAGTATTTCCCTATCCCTCTCCAACCAAGTTTTCCGCCGTACACAAAGCGCGTTTCATAGCCTTTTTCTTTATAGGGCAAGTGCGCGGCGCTGGGCAAAGGAAGCTGCATATAGCGGCTCTCTGAAAGAAATCTGGCCCCAGGCCTGGGCGGAAGATTGCTGGCCAAAACCATCAAGGAGCCGATGGTGCCGTTTTCTGAAGAAATAAAATTTTTAAAATATATATCCTCGTCGATGTGCGCTTTTAACGGGCCTAAAAAATCAAATTCCTCCGAATTGTATTGCAGCCAATTGCCGCCAAAACTCTCCATCACAAACACCACCACGTGAGGCTTACGCTTTTCCAGTTCATCATTTAAGCCGGTCCTTCTTTGCAATAAATTCACCAGCTGAGACTGGTCCGTGGGAGTGGTGTCAAATCCCAAGTAATCGGAAAAAGCCTCGTGTATTCCTCTGGTGTAACCCATTTCCTCTTCAATTTTAAAGGCCGCCACATTTCTTCTTTGGCGCAGTTTATACGCCTGCTCAAAAGTGATCATGCCGTTTAGAGCGGCCTGGTTAATGAAAAGACTGGTGGAAAAGTCGGCGTACTTGGGAGAAAGAACATAATAGTTGTATCCGCCTCTGGCCCCCCCCGCCAGCAGCGCCAGAGAAAACGCGGACATGAGAATTAATTTTCCCGCTCCCCTTTGAAACAAAGACCTCTCTCCTTCAAAAGAGGCAAAGACGCTTTTAACGAGTTTGTGGAAGACAAACAAGAAGAAGCCGACCCCGGCGAGAAAATACCCGGCGGGATAATTTTTCCAAATACTTTTCAAAACCGCGACCGTGTCGTCTTCCATCAGGCCAAAAAACAACACATTGAGATGATCTTGAAAAAAAGAATAAAAACCAAGATCGGCCACAATAAAAAACAAAACAAGCGTCAACGCCCAAAAATAAAAGATGCGGCATAAAAAGAAAAATCCGTTGGCAAGCCTTCTGGACTTTATTAATGAGAGGAGTATCGACCCCAAGATCAAAGGGGCCAGCAAATAAGAAGCCACAATTGTGTCATAGCGCCAGCCCATGTAAAACGCTTTTAATAAATCCCATTGAAACTGCTCAAACAAAGCGGGAGGAGCGAAGTAGACGGTAAAGACCGCTCTGCCCAATGTCATCAACGCGATAAAAAAGAAGTACAGCGCAAAGGCTTTCTTTAAACTGTAAAATAGATAATCATTTCTGTTAAGATCTGGACGCATTCAGCTTATTCTATTTGATAAGAGGCCGGTTGTGAATGGGGCAGGCCGCGCAAACCCAGGCCTGCCCTATAATTGTTAACGAATAGTGTCCGTAAACAGAACTCCAGTTTTATCCGGGTCTAGCCAATCTTTAAGTCTTGTTTCGGGAGCGCCCTCTCCTTCCCAGGAAGTGTTTAATCTGCCGTACCAGTCGGCGGTTTGGGAAGAACAAGAAGCGTATCCTCCGTGCAGTTGCCCAATCACCCTGCGCTCGTTATTAAAAAGCGGGGAACCTGAAGAACCGGGCTCGGTGGTGCCAACATCCCAATCTTCCACGCGAATATGGCTGCCATTTCCAGGAATATCCGTTCCTAAGTAAGAAGTGACAGTGACTGGATCGTATTCAAAGCTGATGGATTTTTCGTCGGTGGAAGGATGATGAATCGCCACCGCCTGCGCGGCGTCCAAATCTCTAGCGTCAAAGCCGGCGTAACTTACATTCCAACTTGGATCCGGCTTTTTTAACAACTTTACCAAAGTAAAGTCGGACTTAGAGCTGCCGGCCAAAAATTCTGAACCAGTATTGAATTGATTCAAATCCCCGTCGCGACCTCCTCCGCATTGTGAGGCCTGGTAATTCCAATAAACAACCAAAGAAGGGGCGGAAGACGCGTTAATTCGGCAATGTTTGGCCGTCATAAAATAAGGAGAGCGATCGTTGGAAGTGTTGTTAACCATAAAACCGGTGCAAAAAGTTGAGCCTCCAGTCGAGATGACACCCACTGAATCAATTTCCTCTCGCCAATCGTCACCTTCCGAGCAAACAACATCCACATTGCAAGCGCCCGACTTTTCTGTCGGTTGACTAAAGGTTCGGTAGCCTTGATTGATTTGAGTTAAGCGCGCCTGGAGCTTGTCAATTTCCTCCGTGGGGGCTGAGAGCTCAATAATCACGTCGTCTGACATAATGACGGGCGTCCACAACTCATTGTGAATATTATTGTCGGCGGAGCTAAATTCGCGCATTTTTTGTTTTAAATCCGCCGAATAAATTGCCAGCTTGGAATTGGCGGACATTTTAAATTCGGTGAACGAGAAATTTAAAGACACCGCTTGATCGGCCTTAACTCTTAGACGCCATTTCCAAATGCCGTTTTCTTTTATCCAAGAGTTTTGATTTTTTGGATCGATATCAACCGCTCTTTCCACGGCAAAGCGGGGCGCGTTTCCAAGTTTTTCGCTAAAGACGTCTTCTTGGTGCAAACTATGGATGTCCAAAGCGGGCAAGTGAATGTCGGCGGGAATATTGGCAACGGCCGCGGAATGCAAAGAACTCAAACTAAAACAAAAAAATACAATCAACTGCAATATTTTCATGGAACCTCCGTGTTCATCTCATTTTCATCTAACGTACTCATCAGATTATAGATTTCTCTTTGTGGAAATCCCATGCAAGACAGAAAATGTTAGAGCTTATTAAGCGGCATCTGCCTCGGCATGCATATGGGAGCTTATAGTTGAGCGAATAAGATAAAAACTTAAAATGCCTGTAATGATATTAGAGACGGCCCCGGCGTAAAAGACTCCTTTCATTCCAAAATAACGCGAGCCCAAGACAACCAATGGCAAATAAAGAATAAGCAGATTAATCACCACCAGCATGGTTGACGAAAATGGTTTCCCAATGGCGTTATAAGAAGAGCAAGCGATCAATCTCATACCCAAAAACCCAAAAGAAATGGGGACAATCTGAAAATAGTAACCTCCCACTCGGGCCACTTCGCTGTCCGAATTAAACAGCGGCATAATCAGAGCGCCAAAAGTGGAAAGAAGAAACGCCATAAAAGCGCTCCACACCATGGCAATCATGACACTTGAGTTGAGCGCCTTTTGAATTCTTTTTATTTTTTGCGCTCCAAAGTTTTGTCCCACAATGGGCCCCATGGAGCTGGACACCGCCAATATAAAAATGAGCGCAAAAGATTCAATCCGACTCACTACTCCATAGGCGGCCACGCTTTCTTCGCTAATGCGGGCGATAATGGCGGTGACCACGCTTAAGGTAATAGGAGTAATCATATTGGCGCCGGCCGCCGGCGCGCCTATAAAAAGAATTTCTTTCCAAGACTCCAAAGCTTTTTGAAATTTAGGCCTTTTGAAATCCAACATCTGGTATTTAAAATGCAGAATGTACAAGGAAGCGGCCATGGTAAAGCCCCGGGCGATCACCGTGGCAATCGCCGCTCCTTGCATGCCAAGAGCGGGAATCGGACCCCAGCCAAAAATCAAAATAGGATCAAGAGCCACATTGGTCAGTCCTGCAACCATCATGATAAGCGAGGCGGTTTTAGCGTCTCCTTGGGCCCTGATGGCGCCGTTGCCGGCCATGGGCAGCGCCACAAAAATCATGCCCGGATACCAAACGCTCATATATTCTTTAATCAGGGGCATGACATCCGGACCGGCTCCCAATAGCCCAAAAATAAAGTCCATGCTGCTAAAGCCAATAAAGACGAGAAAGATCACCAATATCAGGGCGAAAGTCATCATATCGGAAGTTATTCTTCGGGTTTTTTCGGGGTTGTTCTCCCCTAAAGAGCGCGAAATTAAGGAAGAGCCCGCGGTCGCCACTCCCAGCGCGACGCTTGCAAAAAAAGTCACAACCGGAAAGGTCAGGCTAATCGCCGCCAATTCTTTTGTTCCCAAGTTCCCTATAAAGTAGGTGTCGGCTAAATTAAAACCTATGATGGAAAAAATCCCCCAGCTCATGGGAACCGACATTCTTAATAGGGTTTTAAAAACGGGGCTTTCGGTTAAGGTCATGTCTCCATAATACAAATTATTTTTCATGATTTATAGGATTCAAACATTTTACTGGGAATCCATTGAATTTTTAGTACTACAGTTAACATTAAGTTTTCTTAAAAATCTAAGGAGACCCATGCTCGTCATCCCCAAACAGGGAGAAAGGCTAAGCACCCTTGTTGTTGACATTGATTCAGACGCTAGACAGCTTGTTCGCTCGATGCTCGAACAAATGGAATGCTGGTTTTTTATTGTCGAGGCTCAAAACGCGCAAGAAGGATTTTGCTAAAAACCAGCGCTTTGATTTGATTATTTTGGAACAAAAACTGCCCAAAACCACGGGATTGGACTTTATTAAAAACCTTCGCCGCGCTGAAAAAGGGCAGATCCAACAAACTGCCGCGCTACTTTTTTCCGGATATTTAACCGAGCAAAAAATTCGCGAAGCTTTTTCAAACGGCGTCAGACATGTTTTAACAAAGCCGTGTCCAGAGGAAAAATTTATCGCAAAAATTGTCGACACTCTTAAAAAAGAAAAAATAAAATCTATTCGAGATTCAGCTTAGTAAGCAAATTCGATAGTCAAAGGCAAATGGTCCGCAAAGCCGAGTCCCGATTTCAAGTCAAAAGAGTAAGGAACTTTGTGAACGGTGACTTCTCCCGTGTCATAATCTGTCCACTCTCTTTCTGTTAAAAGCCAGGCCGGTTTGTAAACTTGGAAGCTTGAATATTTTGGAACGACAGAAGATTTTGTATTCTTTAAAATTAAAATTTTATCCAGCGTCCCCCACTCTCCTCTATACCAGTGAGAGCCCGCAAAAACTTGAAAGCCTCTGTTTTGGGCCTCTTCTCTGGCGAGATAAAATTCCGGTTTAATGACCAGATTGATCCCGTGAGGATGGTCTTTGTCGATGCTGTTGAAATCGCCGGCGGCGATGACCGCTTGAGCGTTGCTCTGTAAAGCGGCGCTCAACAGGGTTTGCGCGGCGATATATCTGGCCTCGGAAGGGTTGGCCTGGCTGGGCCAATGATTGGAGAAAACGCTCACAAGATTGGGCCCAATTTGGATGTCCGCTTGTAAAATCCCTCTTGTCTCTTTTGCCACTCCGTCCAAGTCGACAAGGTGAAGTTTTTCTTTGACGATGGGGAATTTTGAGACAATGGCGGCGTCTATGCCCCGAGAGTCCGGGCCTTCTATTAAAGAAATGTGATCGTAGCCCAGGCCTTTGAGCTTTTCTTTAACCAAAGAAATCAAAACGCTTTTATTTTCAACTTCTTGCAAGACTAAAATATCGGCTCCCTTTCCTTTGTCAAAAGAAGATATCACCTTTGCCAGGTTTGCGAGCTTTTTACTTAGGATGTCTTCGCTCCAATCTGTTTCTAGACACGCCTTTCGATAATAATCGTTGGTTATGGAATTGCAGTAATCTTGAATGTCTTGAGAAGCGTTTTTCACTTTAAGCGGCAAATAGGTGTAATCTTCTTTGCCAGGGTCGTGAATCGTGTCAAAAAGATTTTCCACGTTGTAACTCATAAGAGTAAAGGATTTTCCAAAAGCGCTTGAGAAAATTAACAAAAAACCTATTGCGACAAATTTCATGCTCTCTCCTTAGACAAGAAGAATAAACCAAACTGAAGATTCATTAGCAACGTATTTTAGTAGGGCGTCTAACAGTTAATATTAGAGACGCTAATGGTGACATTTTGCCACATTAGTAATTTCAACAACTTACACAAAGAAAGAGCTATATTAAATCTGTTTCTAACAGCCTCAATGTCAGTATTTTTTCCCCTGGGAATTCATTCTTTTTCCAGTATTATAGGAACTCATCAATCATTTAAAGGGAAAGAGCCCATGCCGGTGACAGTAAAATTTGGAGAAAAGCTTAGCGCCCTATTAGTGGATGACGCCGATGAAACAAGAGGCCCCCTCATGGCCCTTTTAGAAAACATGGATTGCTGGGCCTTTATTGTGGAGGCGCAAAGCGAGCCTCAGGCTTTGCTCAAGGTTCAAAATCAAACTTTTGATCTTATTCTCTTAAATCTCAATCAGCCAAAAGCTTGCGAGTTTGAATTTATTCAGGACCTAAAACATATTGAAAAAGAAAAAACGAATCCCACGCCTATTCTCATTCTTTCCGAGGATTTCACAGGAGACGACATCGAAACTCTCCTGGAATTTAACATAAAGTACGTGTTGACCAAGCCTTGCTCACCTGAAGCCATCACGGAAAAGGTTGAAGAAATTCTTGTTCGAGAAAAAGAAGAAAAAATAAAGTCGCCTTAGCCGGACTTGGCGGAAATATCTATGTCCATAATGGAAGCCGCCGCTTCTTTAGCCGCTTCTTTGGCCGCTTCTTTGGCCGCTTGAAATTGTTTTTTTCTTTTAGCGATCGACAACACGGAATGCAGACCAATAAGCACCCAAACAGAGTTAACCAATAAAGAAGCGTAGGCCTTGCAATGATAGGTGTAAAAGATAAGACAAGTGGCGCCGGCGATGTTCATGCATTGAAAAAGGCGCGAGTCCCCGCAAACCCTCCCGGTTGACACCAAGAAGTAGGCGCCTAAGGCCAAAGAGGCCCCCGTCCATCCGAAAACTTCAACCCAAAGCTGATTCATTGGCCGCCTCGCAAAGATTGGCCGCTTCCGGAGAGGAAGCCTGTTAATAATAAAGATAATCCAGTCTGGAATTAAAGCAAGCGGAAAGTTTAA
>JBBDND010000228.1:0-13733 GCA_040877865.1 Bacteriovoracaceae bacterium
CCCTTGTTTGGATTTAAAAAGTCTATCAAACCGTCCGCCAGGCGGTATCCTTCGCTTTGTCCGGCCAATAAATCAAAGAGCTCTCTTGCAAGCTCCAGGCTTTCTTCCACCCCGAGCTCGGAATTTACCCGGGGATTTAGGCTGGAGCCATTGCTTAAGGACCAACGCGATCCCCCAAACGGCTTTTCAAAGCGGGCAAAACGCGTTCGCGCCTTTGCAAATTCTTCGGAAGACATTTCAGAGACGCTTAAAAGGAGCTGGGAGACGAGAGCTTCAGAGTCGGGACTGTGAGTCAAAAGGCCAAGACCCGCTTCAAACGAGCTCAACAAGCCTTCGTCAAAAAGTTGTTGTTTAATTTTTTTGACAATTCTTTCAACATAAGTCGCGTCTGAGGTTTCAACAAGTTCGTTAACCGCCAACATCATGGACATGTAAAACTTCATCATGTCTTTAGAAATGACTCCATAGGGAACGGAAAACTTTTTGTTTGAGAACTCAAAGAAATTTTCATCTATCTTCACGGTCCAGGAAAAAACCTTTTTGGAAATCGTTGGTTGAAAAACCTCGTAACATTGCGCCGGATAATTTGGCAAAACGCTCCAAAAGTCAGGAGATTGATCAAAGACGCGCTCTAACTTCTCAAAACAAACTTTTGAGTCTTTGTTTAAAACACGCAATTCGATCGCTGCCGGAGGATTTTTCGCCGGTGAAATATTGGAAGGTTTTATTTGTGGAACTTGCTTCGTTGGGAGTTGAGACAAAATTGAAAAAAGCCGCTCAAAATCTTCCGACTCAAGAAAGCGGTTGGCTAAAAAGAGATTAACGTCGTCTGATAAAAATGTCTGGACCTGCTCTAATAGAGGTCCAAAATTCGCGCGTTGTTCTATCAAATTTAAATTTAAATTGGAGAGCAAGTTTGGATAGTTTTCCTCAATTTTTGCAAAAAATGTTATCGCCTCAAGATGTTCTTCTCCAAAAACCGTCTCCACCAGCATAAAATTTGAAAAATCCGCTTTTTTGGCGTTTTTTAGATTTTTAAGCAAGCGAGCGGAAAAATCAAAAAATTGTTTTTCATCTCCCGCCGCGTTCATCGCGTCAACAAGCAAGCCGCGTTTTTCCCCCTTAAAAGTTTTTAAAAAGTCATAGGCCATATCCGTGAAGCTTTTCAGCTCATTTTCGACTCGCAGTTTTTCTAAAAAGCTTCTGCTTTTCAAGCAAAACGGACTTCCGGCTAAATTAAAAATTCTAAATGCCCAGTTGCCTTCTTTGCTGGTCATTTTGCTTGGACTTTTTTCCTGGGACAACAAATATGACCTGGCTAGAGTGTAGGAGCCTTTTAGCTTCAAGAATTCTCTGGCGGCGTTGAGAACGTTTCTTATTTTTTCATTCACTTTCTCTTGTTCGCACACATTTAAAAATAAGGAGTACTTTAGATTCAAATCAAAGAAAGTCTGGTAAAACTCCTCAAAACTTCCATACGCCAAGACATCCATTTGCTTTTCAATCTCGACAGCGTGGTTTATGGAATAACTTAGAGATTGAGAGCAATTTCCTTGGGCGGAAGACAAATCTTTTTCGACACGCGCTATACTCTTGTATGTATTGTCGTCTAGAGCCGCGATAAACTCGAATAGCCGGAAAAATTCTTTTCTTGACAGGTTTTCGGCTTTATCAAAAGATCTTAGTTCTTCAAAGAAAACCGCCAGTTCTTTGAAAACTTCAGGCCTTTCCGCCAGCTTCGAGGCGATTTCAAGCAATATAGCTTCGGTTTCAGACTTTCTCTTTTTGTCTGAGCTATTTTGAAAAAAATTCTTTAAACCAGCCTTGTCCAGCCCTGCCGCATGGAATGCCGACAAAGTCACAAACAAATTGCCTGAAGGCAACGGGAAGCTTCCCGAGCGAAGCGATTCTTTTAAGCGTTCATACAGATTATATTTATTGGCCGCAAGAATGAAAGATTTGATTGACTTTAAAATCCTCTCTCTAGATCGAGAATTTAAATTTTTCCTCAAAAATTGAACAAATTTATCCCGGCTTTCGGTGTTCTTAAAAAATGTACGGTTCAACTCGCCCACAAGTGCGCGGTAACCTCTTTCATCGAGTCCTTCTATAAAAGAAAAGATGGTCGGGTGGCGCTTGTCGATTCCAAGGCATGAAAAGATGTTGAGCAAATTGTCTTTGTCCAAGACCTGCTTGTGAAAGTCGGCCTTGGGGCAGCTGGCGTGAAAGGCGGAGCTGTCCGAGTTCTCTATTATAGATTTTTCCAAAGGAGCGGACTGTTTTCCACAACCTGTTAACGCCACGATCAGAGCGCAATAAAGGGCCAACAACTTTTTCATTAGCGCAAGATACCAGCTCCCGACCATCTGCAAAGTAATTTCGGCAGCTTATGTACTTTTTACAAGAGCCAACACTCGGAAAATCAAATGGTTATCTTTTACTAAAGTAAATTAAAGCCTCGGAAGCGTTAACCTTGTAATTTTTAAAATAAAAAGTTTCCTGGATGTTGCGGGTGAAGTCGCCCATTTCCTTTTTGACCAAATTTTGATTGGTGTGAACTTCGGCTTTAACGGGCAAAAGGTATTTATCAATTTTCGCGTAATAGATAACGGTTTTAGAGGAAATATTTTGAACCCCTTCATACGAGGACATCTTAACTTCCTTTAAACGCTTCAACCCTTTGACTTTTTGGTAGGTGTAATGAAGTTTGGTGGTGCCGGTGGGACGTTTTTCAATAAATTCTTCTTTAAGCGGAGATCTTTTTACCCAAACCTCGTTTATGCTATTGACGCCGGTTTGATCCACATAAATATCCCAATCCCCTTTTACGCCGGATTTTTCAAAGGGGTTCAAATACTTGTCAAACGAGGCCGGAATGACAATATCGCTCTTTCTCTCGCAGATTTTTCTTACCGCCGCCCTGACACCCGCTTTTAATTCGTCGGCAACAACGACAACTTCCTTTTGGTCTTTTAGCCAATATACTTCACAGAAGAACTTCTCGAATTTTTTCATGGAGACTTTTCTCTCCATCGCGGACTTTATTTCGTCGTTGTGAATTTCAAAAAAAATATCTCTAATTTCCTCTTTTGCTCCCAGGCCTCCAAAAGGAATGAGCGCGCAACTTGCCAGCAATAAAATTTTTAAATATTTATTTTTCATTTTCCACATATATCCTTATTCGTTTTTCTTTTTTATAGGTGACCGAGCCCGCCCTTTTGGGTATCCCTTTTAAATTTTTCACTTGTGTGTATATCAAGTTTATCTCATCCCCTTCCACTTTTGCGGTTTTTTTCATCGTCCGCGCCACCTTTTGCAATATTAGAGGACTTAAACTGGCCCCTTTTAATTTAGCCACGATATGCGGGCTGGAGCCTTGTTCTAAATGGAACCACCAGTCCTCTTTGCTCGCCCAAGTTTTTCTAAGCTGGTCGTTTCCTTTGGCGGAAACGCCAACGCCCAATTCGATTGAGTCAAGTTCAATGGTTTTAAAATCCTCAACTCGAGTCGCGGCGGTTTCCGCTCGCGTCTCCTTGTTTTTCCACAATGGCTTGACAATCGCCAACAACGACAGCTCTTCCTCTTCTCTAGTTTCTCTCTCGGCGTTCGCAAGAGTTTCTTTCAACCTTTGGGTTTGTATTTCCAGGCCTTTTTTCAATTTTTTTATCTTTTTGTAAACTTCATCGCGTCTTTTATAATGCTCTTTTTCTTTAAACTTAATTTTTATGCCGTGAATCTCCACTTTCACGGCGCATTTCTCCAAATCGTCGGATTGATCCAACCAATCTTTTAACAGGGTCCACTTGCGCGTTTTTTTCAAGTCTTGTTCAATATTGCGGGCTTTTCTTTTTAAAAATTTATTTTTCTTTTTACCCATGTTCCCGGACTTTAGAGCGCTGTCTCTTTCCGCCGCCAATAAATCCCCCGCGTTAAGGGAGCTACCCGAAGCTGTGGATTGATTTTGTTTTGTTCGGCCGACGCTATTGAACACATCCTCCAGCTTCTCATCCCCATCAAGGGCTCCGGCCCAAGAAGTGAAGACGCGCATCTGTTCTCGCTTTAAATCGTAATATTTATTGGCGAAATAGAGTTGCCTGGCATTGTAAAACAATCCCAAAGAATTCTCTTTTCCAAATTTTTGATAGTCGATATAAACAATGCGATCCAAAGAATCCAGTCTGATATTCAATAGGCGAACGCCGCTTAAATGTTTTCTCAAGTATTCTAAAAATTGATCCTTTTTCCGCAAAGAACTAGGGATTTGCCCCTCGCCCACCCAAAAACCTTCATAACCCTTGCCTCGGCCAAGGTACAAATAGGAAGTTTTACCCTCAGAGCGCAAGGACACCGAAACATACCTGGCCGAGCTGTAGATCTTTTGCAGTTGTCCCGCTTGGTTCCAGGAGCTTTGAAATTGCCTAATTTGGCTTCCTATGTCATTATACGTCAGGATCATGGACTCTAATATACAAGACAATTATTCAATTTTAAAACAACTCGAGTGGGATTTATTTAAAAAGTCCGCCTCTCGGACATCTTTATTTAAAGAAAGCGCTGAAAAAATCTTTAACAACGAAATCAATGCGGCGGACCTTAAAAAAACTTTTGATTTGACCGAATTTTTCCTGCTTCCCGAACATAGTGATGAAATCATCGAAATTTTCTCTAAAATCCAGCAAATTGATAAAGACGTCTTTCCAAGGCATTCCGGCAAGAAACTTGAAAAAAACGCTTTTTTTGACCTGCCCGAGCTTGCCGGGCTGATTCGCCTGCTGGAAATAACTTTTGAGCATATCTCGTTTTTTTCAAACCTTTTAAATCCGGCCACCCTAAAGACAGCGAAAGAATTTCAAAAGGAATTTAAAAAACAAGTTTTGCGAGAGTTTAGAACATTCGTTACAGCTCAAGGAGCCATCGATTATTTTAAGCATCCAAAGCTCAAGTCTTTGCGCAAATCTCAAGTTGAACTGGAAGCTGTGATTCGAACCACTTTGGCCAAGCTGCGCCAAAGCGAGCGCTATCAAAAGGTGCTGCAATTTGAGAGTCATGACATTATAAACGACAAGTATATATTGCCGGTCAAAAGCGACGCCTTTAATTCGTCTTTAGGCGCCATCGTGGCAAGGTCGGAGTCAGGCCGCACTTTATTCGTGGAACCTGCTTCAATCAAAAACTTGAACAGAGAGCGCTTTGAGATTCTTTTAAAAATTGACCATGTTATTCACGAGATAACCAGGGATTTCTGCAAACGTCTCGCTCCATGGAGCGCAAGCATCGACGCTTTAATCGCTTGTTCAGAAATTTTTGACGAGTTCAAGACGCGGGCTCAATTTGCTTTAGACATGAAGCTTTCCAGGCCGGTTTTGCTGAAAACTCCCGGCCTGCGTCTCGAAAGTTTTTTTCATCCGCTTATAAAAAAACCTGTGAAAAACAATTTAAATCTGGAGGCCGGTTCAAAAGGCTTGGTGATATCCGGTCCAAACACCGGAGGAAAAACCGCTGCCATAAAAGCCGTCGCTCTTTGTTTTTTGTTTATTAAGCGCGGGCTGTTTGTTCCCGCCAGAAGCGCCGAGCTTCATTTGTTTGAAAATATCTTTTATTTTGGCAATGACCAACAAAGTTTGCCTGAGGGCTTGAGCTCCTTTTCAGCGGAGGTAAAAAACTACTCCCGCATGTTGGAAGGTCTGGGACAGAGCAATCTTATTATTATTGACGAAATCTTTAGCTCAACCTCTTCTGAAGAAGCTTCCGCGCTGGCTTTGGCCCTGTTTAATGAAATCACAAAAGATGAAGGCTCCAAAATTATTGTTTCCACCCACCATCAAACATTAAAGACTCTTGCCCATTCTCAACAAGAGTATATCTCGTGCCATGTGGGTTTTGACTCCGAAAAAAACGAACCAACCTACAAGTTGATTTATGGCTCGCCAGGCGGCTCCTTGGCGCTTGAAGTGTTTAAAAAACTCTCCCAAACTAATCCCATGGGAGAAAGGATTTATAGAAAAGCTCTTTCAAAACTCGACAATAAAATGGTTAACTATGAAAAGCTTTTGCAAGCTCTTTCCCTAAAAGAATCAAAATTAAACAATCTTTTGCGGGCAAACGAAAACCTGCGGCAGGAATTGAAAAGTCAAAAGGCGTCGGCAAAGGGTCTTATCCAACTTAGAGTTGACGACGAAGTGGAAAAAATAAAAAAAGAATTGGGCAAAATTTCCGAAGAGGCCGACTCTTTTCTCTCCCAAGTTAAATCCGGCAATGTCTCCAATAAAAATCGAGTTCACAAAAAGCTCTCGTCTTTAGAGTCACAACTCGCGCCTTTTAAATCCGATCAAGACGATATTTCCAAGCGCAGAGCCGAGCGCTTCAACGGCCTTAAAAAACCTGAAAAACTGGTTGTCGGACAAAAGTATTATTGCGGTTTTGTTAATCAAATCGTCACCCTGCAAGAGATAAAAAGCGACAAGGAAGCGCTTGTGTCCCGGGGCGCCCTAAAAATAAAATCTCCTTTGGAAGCCCTACGACTCCCCGATTCTGGAAAAGAAAAGAGCGAAGTCACGGTCACCGCCATAAGGTCGACAGAGGCTCGACTCGAATACGACTGTCGCGGCATGAGGCTGTCTGAATTCCAAAACCTGGTGGAAAATATCACCCCCGATCTTATCGCCGGCAATGTTCCGTTCATAAACATTATTCACGGCCACGGAGACGGGATCTTGAAAAAATGGATAAGAGATCATGTAAGAACCAGCAAATCCCTCGAATGGGACAGAACCGAAAGCGGCAATGACGGCGAAACAAGGCTTATTGTCAGTTTATAACTGTTCCAATCCTCCACGGCCTAAATTTAAAGGTTTCATCCTCTTCTGACCAAGGCCATGGAAAAGAAAGAGAAAACCAAATCAAAATGGCCTCGCCTTTAATATTTGCAAAGGGAACAAATCCCCAAATTCGAGAGTCCGCGGAAAAGTCTCTATTGTCCCCCATGACAAAGTATTTGCCTTCGGGAACCAGGATTTTGTTGAAGTTGGCGATATAGATATTGTCCTCGTCAACTTGGGTGATGTGCTCGTGATCGCCTGTCTTGGTTTCGAAAAATTTAAAATTAAATCTTTTAAATTTCTCGTCCATATCTTCCATGATTTCCGAACCGTCCATAGGTTCAACAGGAATGGGCTCGTCGTTTACATACACAACCTTGTCAATGATTTGAACAGTGTCTCCGGGCAGGCCAACCACTCTTTTGATATAATTCAAATCCGGGTTTTTTGGATATTTAAAAACAATAACATCGCCCCTTTCCGGTTTTTCAGGCCCGGTAATATAAGTCGGATCTCCAAACCAGTCAGAAAAGGGAACTTTAAACCCGTAGGCGAATTTATTTACAAGGATAAAATCTCCAATAAGCAAAGTTGGTATCATGGAGCCGGAGGGAATTTTGAATGGCTCAAAAAAAGAGGACCTAAACGCCAAGACCGTGACAACAATGATGATTATGGATTTAAATTCCTTAACAAACTTTTTCCGCGATGAAACGTTTTCAACTTCTTCCTCGGCCAATTGCTTTTCCAGTTGATCTTCACTCATTATAATTTTTTCCGTATGATTTCATCCGTGTGACTTCAATCGTTATTCTTTTAAAGAATCATAGTAATATTGTATTATTTTTTTAGCAAGATAAGTTGATTTTATATACCATTTTTCGATATTAACAATCATTATCGCGACCGAAATTCCCAAATCGTCAGGGTCGTCCTTGGGCTTTGCGTAACTGATAAACCAGTCTCGCTTTCCATGAGGCAGGCCGCCGGTAATGGTGCCGGTTTTTCCCCCAATTTCAATATCTCTAATTTTTTTTGTTTTCCACGGTCGAAACGCTCCCCGAGCGGTTCCTTTTTCCACCGTCATATTCATCATGTCTTTCAACTCCAAAGCCGCGTCTTTGGACATGGACCTGCTCAAAACATATTTAGGCGTCCAAACCTCTCTATTTTGCTTCACGTCTCGAATTGATTTTACAATATATGGTTTTTTTAGCACGCCTTCATTGGCGATAATCGAGGCGATTAAAGCGCCATGCAAAGGGCTGATCATCGTTTTTCTGTTAAAGCCGGTGGCAAGCTCGGCCAAGTTAAAGTCCGTCGTTCCCTCAAAAAGCTTTGAAGAACCAGTTTCAAGCAATTGCAGCAACTCTTCATTAAATCCAAATTTGTGAGCGGTGTTAAACAGACTTTCAAAATTGGTGTTTTTTATAGCGGCTTTTCCAAACACGACATTATTTGACCAGGCAAAAGCTTTTTCAAAGACAATTTTTCTAGTCCAGCGATTTTTTTTGTCTTTCAATTGATACTTGTACAGGGTTGTTGATTTTCCATTGTATGAAAAGCTGGTCCCTTTTTTTACAGCGGTGTTTTCCAACAAGTCGGCTGCGGTTATGACTTTAAAGACGCTTGCCGCGGGATGGGCGCTGGAAAAGGCCATTGATTTCCCCACCACGTTTCCTTTTCTTTGAAAATCAACCGCGGTCAAAATCGAGCCGGTGTTGTTGTCCATGACCACAATAGAGGCGTGGTCTGAACGATATCGTTTTAAGTATTTAACGGCAAAGTCGGTAAGCTTTTGGTTTATTGAGTATTCGACTTCATAATCCCGTTCCTTAAAAGAGACATCCTGTGGCCAGCCAGGGGAGGAAAAAACTTTTTTGGACAAAACTTTTTTAAAACCTTCCCGCTCGAAGCTTTCAAAGCTTAAATCTTTGCCAAAATTAAAGTTTGCAAAAGCAAGTATTGGAAACAAAAAAATGGAGCTCAATTTAATCATGTTTTAAATACCCTTTTCCTATGACAAAAAATTCTTTACTGACGCTTCTGGTTGATTTTGGTTTGAGATAATTAAATTCTTTAAATCTTTTTTTTTGTTCTTTCAAAAAAACTTGGGCTTCATTGCTGTCAAAAACTTTGATCACAAAGTTGCCTCCCTCTTTGAGATAAGAGTCTAAACTTAAAAAAACCATTTCCACCAAGTTCAGACTTCTGGCCTGGTCGACAGACTTGATGCCGGTGGTGTTAGGAGCCATATCGGAAATGACGATGTCGAATTTTTTTTCGACCCCGAGATCCTCAAGGCTTGGACGGTCGTTGATGTCTTTTTTAAAAACTGAAACATTGGAAATTTTGGCCATCTGTTCGTTAACTTCTCTAATATCTATTCCCACCACCTTTCCGCCCGGACCGGTTATTTTTGAAGTATATTGAATCCAAGATCCGGGGTGGTAGCCCAAATCCAAGACCTGGTCGTCTTTTTTTAACAATTGGTATTTTTGGTCAATTTCTTCAAGTTTATACACGCTTCGGGCAATAAAGCTTTCCTTTTTGGCTTTTTTAAAATAGTGGTCTTTGACTTTAAAACTCATGAAACAACTCTTTGGGCAGTCCGTTGGGCAACATCGTTTTTTGTTTCCCTTTTAATATCATATTTTTTTATTTTTGACAGAAGTGTTACTTTACTGATGTTTATTTCCCTCGCGGTTAGGTTAATTCTGAATCCTCTTTTTCTGAGCATCCTCTGAAGAAATTTTCTTTCAAAAGTCTGCAGCGCTTGATGGTAATCATCGGGAACTTTTTGATCGGGCAAATCTCCATTTTTTATGTAGTCAGGCATATGCTCCCATCTTGCCACGCTGTCCGCCATTAAAACAAAATACTCCATCAAGTTTTTTAGCTCCCTAAAATTTCCCGGCCAGGAGTAGGTTTTTAAAAACGCGATCACATCCTCGTCCAAAATCAAGCAAGCTTTTCCGGCGTCGCATTTTGCCGCGACAAAAAGGTCCTCGGCAACTTGCAAGAAATCTGCCCTATGGGCCAACGGTTCCATTTTTATTTCGAAAGAACGCAAGCGATGGTAAAGATCCTCCCTAAACTCTCCTTTGGAGACCATTTCGGGCAGATTTTTATTTGTTGCGAATATTAGCCGTCCCTTAAAGCGTTGAGGCGCCACGGAACCAACCGGATAAAAAAGCCCCTCTTCCAAAAGCATTAACAATTTAGACTGGGTTTCCGCCGCCAGATCTCCTATCTCGTCTAAAAACAGGGTTCCTTTTCCCGCCGCCTTTAAAAAGCCCGGCCTGTCGGCATGAGCCCCCGTGAATGCTCCTTTGCTATGCCCAAAAAGCTCGCTTTCAAAAACTCCTTTGGAAAAATTGCACAAATTAACGTGTAAAAAAGAGTTTTGTCTTCTCATTGATAATTCATGGCACAATCTTGCCTTTCTGCTTTTGCCGGCCCCGCTGGGACCTGTAATGAGCAAGGTCTTGTCAGAAGCCGCTAATTTTTTTTCCACAACTTTTTCTCCTTTGAGTAATAAGAGCCTGGCGAGTCTGGTCTTAACGCTCAAAGGTTTAGCCCTTTTTACGGAAAAGCGCCGAAGGAAAGTTTTTAGTTATGTCTTGTTTTTCAAATTGGAAAAGGCGCGTCAACAAGCGCTTTAGAAAAATTAAGGATCGGCCGCTCAGGCCAGAACTTGACTTTTATCTAGCATTAATAAAAAATGATAAATTTTTTAAAATTCATCTCTTCCTGCTAAAGCTTTCAACACTTAAAAGATAGTTTTCCACAACAGCTTTTATTTGCGAGTGTAAGACTGACACCAGTAAAAATCAGGTTAAAATCCAGTAAAACCAATACGTTGATTGTGATTCTTACTCATTCTTACAACGCGCAGCCACTAAATGATCTTCGTTTTACGGCGGCGCAACGGGAGTTTTCCCCAAAATTTATTCTTGCATCGCAAGAAACTCCATCCAGCCGTCTTCGGCCATGGAAAGGGCAAAAATGCCGTCATGGCCGTCATTTTCATCAATAACATTCGTAAGCAGCTTCACACTTCCGTCTGAGTCTACATAAACAAAAGGAATGTCTGGCGCATTTGAGTGTTGAATTTTTTGGTAAGTAGAAACAAAAGTTTGAAACAGATTGGCGCTAAGGGAAGATTTAAGCAATATGACCTCCTTGCCATATGGTCTCGTCTTAATTCTATTTTAGTTTATATTTGAATTCCCAGCAAGGCATTTTATCCAAAAGCGCCTAAAATCACGACATTACATTTGCCCGACATTTACATTTGCCCGACATTTACATTTGATTGATAAACTTAAAGATCTCGTCCTCCAAAAACATTTTACCCACAATTCTCACTCTCCCTTCAAAATGGGAGTCAAGCAAGCAAACTAAAAAATACAATACATAAATAACGTTTCTCTTAGAGCGGAGCCTGCTGATTGACTGAAAGATCCATTCTAGTGGAATTAGACTCAAAATAGTTAAAATCCACATGGCCGTAAAATGGGAAATAAAAATAGGCTTTATAAACAAAGAAAGCAAAGCCAAAATGACCAGACAGTACAAAAGTTCAAAAACTTTTTGATTGTCAAATATCACCAGAGAAAGCTTTTTCCTGGCGTTTGAAATAAAATAAATGGCCAGCAACGCCGCCCCTAAGAAGCCCAAAGAATAGAAAGCTTTTCGATAGATTAAGTCCGCGACCATGTTATAAATTTCTGCAAATTTAAAAGATTCAAAAATCCGCGCGCTTTCAGAATGGCTAAGCGCCACCGCCAAAAGCACAACACCGCCCAAAATATTGTATTTTAACCACTGTTTCTTATACCAATTTGTTTTATCTTTTGAAAAAAAGTAGGGAATTCCCGCCAACATGGCCACATATAAAAAGGAATAAGCGATATTGATCATGGCGCCCATGGCGCACACCAGACCGGTTAACAGACCGCTTCTATAAGTCGAGCTCTTGCTGCTCCAAAAAAATGCCCAAACAAAAATAAGCGGGAAAGTGTGAGTATAGCTTGCGAGAAAGTCTTGGGCTAAAATCCGTGAAAAGGACCAAGAGGATATCACCGCAAAAACCCCTAAAATCGCGAGCCTCCTTACAAAGAAGAATCTTAACAAGCAATAAAAAGCCAGTAAAAATATGCCAACGCCGTAAAAATAAAAATGAAAGCTCCAGGCCAGATTAAAAAGCCGAGAATAACTGTCGAAAGGAATGTAATTAACTGTTAAAAAATTCCAGATTAATCCGTGAACTTCCTCTTTTGGATCAAAATAAAGCTTTAGGGCCTCAATATTTTGAAACAACGGCAATTCCGGCAAAGACACCAGAAACATGGCAATAATCACGAGCAAAACAGTTCTTTCAAAATTGTCTAAAAATCGAAATTCTCCAAATTGACCGGCCATTGACTCTTCAATGATTTTGCCTCTGGTAGGCCAGGAGTAAAAAAGACCCACCAAACTAAAAAAGGCCCAAAAGCTCGCCTCAGTCGCCGCTGGAGGCAGTAAATACAGTATATTAAAGAATAGAATTAGGAAGATATTTCCGTTAAGAAGCCGGTAAATAATCCGGTCCATGGAAGAGTTGGCCCTATAGTAGATTTTCAAGCGGTGATCTATCTCTTTCCCGAGCAGATACCATTGCCCCAGCATAAAAAACATATACAGAAGCAAAATAAGCGATTGAAAAAACAAATTTAGCTGAACAGTCTTTTGCAGCCAAATGGGTATTAAAAAGAAGGAAAAATATATAACTAGTCGATTTAAGAAGAATTTGGATTTTATTTTAAGAAAGTCTGACTTTTTCTCTAAAGCATTTTCCATAATAACCGATAGATTTAGTACAGTTCACAGGAACTAAAATCCCAATCCAAATCCTAATCCCGGGCCCTCTGAAAAGAGGGCCTTTTTCTTAATAATCCCCATCTTAACTCATATTGTTCCCTATTGCATCAAGTTCTTGGTATGGTAATCTAGACTTAGCTCAAAGGAACGCAGGAAGCGTTCTTGGAAGATTCAGGAGGAATATTGGGCATATCTTTTGGTTCTATCAATTCAGGACTTCCTAAAGATATCGTGCAGCAGCTGATTGCCGCCGAGAAAATTCCTTTGCAAAAAATGGATGAAAGCAAGGGCAAGATTGAAAGTAAAAAAGCCCTCCTGAACGACCTTCATCAAAGAATCGAAAAACTCAAAGGCAGCATTTACGCCAACAAGGGCGACAGAAGTTTTCGCGAGCTTGAAATCACCTCAAGCGGAGAAGGCATATCCGCAAGCGTGGACAAGAACGTGGCGGAGCCTGGCTCGTATCAAATAGAAGTCACTCAATTGGCGCAAAAATCTTCCGCCATTTCCAATGGCGTGGAGGACAAAGACAACACCTATCTTGGGGTGGGCTATATCCAATACGAGCTTCCCAACGGGGAAGACAAAGAAATTTACGTCGATCAAGAACACTCCTCTCTTGCCGGCGTGGCCAAACTGATAAATAGCGATGTTGAAAACGGCATGCGCGCCAACGTTGTCAACTCGGGCGACGGGTCTGACAACCCTTGGAAGATCATTATTTCCCTGGAAGAAACCGGCAAAGACAACAAGGCCACCTTTCCCAACTTGTACTTGGTGGACGGCGAAGTCGATGTTTGGTTTGATTCCCACCGCGACGCTCAAAACGCCAAAGTAAAGATGGACGGTTTTGAAATAGAACTGCCGACCAACCAGGCCACCGAATTGATTCCCGGAGTCACCCTGGATTTGGAAAAAGCTAAGCCGGGGGAAGAAATAACAGTCGATATTGTTGAAGACAGCGCCAAAATCGCCACCAAGATGGATGACATTGTCGCCAACATCAACTCCGTGCTCGCCTTTATTAAAGAACAAAACTCGATGGACGAA